>QIAW01000407.1 GCA_003225655.1 Acidobacteriota bacterium | reverse complement strand
TCGGCGCTGGGAGCCGAAGGATTGGAACCGGGAGATGTCTCAGGTAGGCCTTCCTGGTCGAGCAGCGCCAGATAGGCGCTCACCAGGCGGTAGCTCTCGTAGTAGTCATCGAAGTGAACCGCTTTGTAATTGTCTTGCGGGCTGTGCAACACCTCGATTGTATTCTGTGTCAGTGAATGCAAGGTAATGGTCGGAACCTTGTGCTGTCGGAACGATTCTTCATCGGATTCGCCTATTTTTTCCACGTCCATTCTCGTCAGCGGCGCCTTTAACGCGGTCGCGATCCGT
The DNA here is from genome assembly GCA_003225655.1 of Acidobacteriota bacterium. Classification (GTDB taxonomy): domain Bacteria; phylum Acidobacteriota; class Terriglobia; order Terriglobales; family Acidobacteriaceae; genus QIAW01. The sequence goes on along the minus strand of QIAW01000407.1, from coordinate 5,800 downwards.
GCCAGCTCGCGCACTAGGTCTTTGTCGGAGTGGCTCACCCACACTTCGGTGGGGCCCAGCGCCAGCGTATCCATGCAGACCATGGTCCTAATTTTTTTCACCTGCTCCGCTTTGAGGCTGCTGATGTAAAACTTCGATCCCACCAGGCCCTTTTCCTCTCCCGCAAAGGAAATGAAGAGAAAAGTGTTCTGTCGTAGCTCGTTCTTCAGCACCTGGTATAGGCTCGGCAGCATGGATGCTCCGCTCCAGTTATCTATCACCCCATCCCCTCGATCCACATGGTCGTAGTGCGCTCCCACCACAATCACGGAGTCTGTCTTTCCCGGCAATTCGCAGATAATGTTCGGCTGCTTCAATCCTTTGACCGGCTGCTCAGTGAGTTTGTCGCTCGTGCATCCCGCCGCTTCGAAAAGACCTTTCAGGGTGGCCTCCCGCTGAGTGTCGTTTCCCTTGTAACTCTTCAGCCGCTCCTCAAGCACTTGACGGTCAACCACGCCAAAGTGCAGTTGCGCCGAGATCGGTATCGCACCGGCTATTAGCACGATCAGCAGCGTCAACGTGTTCGACTTCAAACTTTTCAAGAAGACTCCTTCTTTGCCTACTGCCCGAAAACAAAGAAAATTCTATAGTGTTTTTTCGCGGTTGTGTAATACAACGAGGGGAGTTGTACCAACGATGGCTGGTAGTTCAGCGTTCAGTAGATCAGCGTTGATCTGCATTCATCTGAGGCCCATCTACCTCGCATGGAATTCGAGCGAAGCCGGCAGGTGTTCGGCGAAGTAGCTCCAGCTATGGCTGCCGGGATAGAGGTGAAACTCATGAGGAATTCCGCGCGCGGCCAGGATTTTATGAAGTGCCGCCGCGCCGGATTCAAAGCCATAATCGTCTTCTGATCCGCAGTCAAAATAAATGCGCAGCCCCGCCAGATGCGCGCTGTGCGCCAGCGTGAGCGGGCTGTTGTGTTCCCAAAAGACCCGGTCGGGTGGCGATCCGAAGACCCCGCCAAAAATCCGTGATAGCGGGTTGCGCTCAAAGCCGGCGGAGCTGACCGCTGGCAGCCTCTCGACCAGGGCAGCGCTATGCGCGCTCACCGAGGCGAACAACTCCGGATGGCGAAAGGCCAGATGCAGGGCGCCGTAGCCTCCCATGGAAATGCCCCCGATGCCGCGCGAGGCGCGGCCCGCGCGAATGCGGTAATGATGCTCGATGAAGGGCAGAAACTCCTGGACAAAGAAATCTTCATAGCGGCGGCGTCCGTCGTGCGAGTTGATATAAAAGCTGGTGTCACCCGCCGGGGTCACAATCAGATACTCACCCATGCTGTGCTGCTCCCACAGGTCTTCAGTCAAGTTCCACGCGCCCGAATCCAGGAACATCTGCTCGTTGCCGCCTAGGCCATGCAAAAAGTAGAGCACCGGATAGCGCCGGGTCATCTCTTTCTCCGCGTCATAGCTGGGCGGCAGCAGGACACAATAGGGAACCTGCTGGTGCATCACCTGGCTCTCGAAGGCATGGCACTCAGCGCGGCCGGTGGCGTGTGCGGGGCGAGCAAGGAAAATGGATGCGAGCAACAGCGTGGCTAGTCCACACCGGCGTAGAAATTGCGGGTGGTCCGATTGAAGCCGCGGGCAACTCCAATTTCCATCGGAGGTTCTTCGCCTGCGGCTCAGAATGACAGGTTTGGTTTGGTTGTTATGAGCCAGGGTCGTGCTGCTAAATGCCCGCGACTGAGTACTGAGTACCGTGGACTGAGTACTGCTATTCATACCGCAGCGCCTCGACCGGATTCAACTTCGCCGCCCGCGATGCCGGATACAGTCCCGCGCCCAGGCTTACGGCTATGGAGAAGATAATGGCTCCCAGCAAGAGCCACCACGTGACAGCGAAAACGTCGGTCGGCGGGAGCTCTTGTCTTCTCAGATACAGATTTGTGCCTGCGGTAACCGCTCGCCCGATGAGCCAGCCGAGACCGACGCCCAGGGTTCCACCGAGCAGGCCCATGACTCCGGCTTCTAGGAAGAAGAGCTGTTTTACGTCGCGGTCGGCCGCGCCTAACGCTTTCAAGATTCCGATCTCCCGGCGCCGTTCGAGAATGGCCATCACCAACGTATTAACGATACCCAGCATGGCGACCGCGAGGGCAAGACTGCCGAAGATCCCCAGCAGCAGATCGAAAATTTTAAATACCGTGCGCAAACCTTCAGAAGCATCCAAGAGGGAAAACGCCGCGAAGCCCATCTTCTTAATAGCGCTTTCCAGCGCCTGCACTTGTGATGGACTCTCTGCCCGCACGGTCAGGTTGGCATAACCGGGGCGCGTGCCCGACCCGCGCAAGATGTCGCGTAGATCATTCCCCTGCGCTGCCCTCAGGGCTTCACCAAGTTTGAGCGGAATCAACACGCGTCCGCTGCCGAGGCCTCCAAACCCAGCGGCAGGTTCGGTATCTACAATTCCAACGATCCGCAACGTTTTGTCGCGTGGCACGATGGAGATGCCCTGATTTTCTGGGGCTGGGTCGGCCGCGGCTAATGTTTTGCCCGGCCCGCCGCCTGAACTTGAGTGGGAAACCTTGCCAGCACCGCCGGCGCCTTGCCCTTCGGCGTCTTGGGCTCCGGTGGCCATTCCAATCACGCGGCGCTCGGCGTAACGCAGAACCAGGTCTTTACCCAACAGGGAAGAGGGTTGATCAGAAAGATCTTTAGCAAATTCCATCTGCAGGATAGCTTCATCGGCCGTTGGGCTCGAAAAAAACGAGCCTTGTATGTTGTCAAACGAACCGCTGCCCCGTGCCGAATCGGGAATGGCAGCTACCATGGCCGTCAGAGGATTGCCGTTGTAGCGTACCTCGGTGACGAAGCGAATCTGGGGAAATACTTCCACGACGTGAGGAAGATGCTCGAGTTCCCGGCGCGCTGCATCGTCGAGCCGCCGCGGTTCGCGGTCTTTCGTGGAATTTTCAAAGTCAGACGAGCTGTTCGATGGCTGGCTGGCGGATGACGATGTGTTCGATGAAGAAGACAACGAGGAGCGCGATGAGCGCCGTCCAAAGCCAGGAAAGTTTGCCCGTGAGGTTACGAAGACGGTATCGAATAATCCGGAGCGGGCCAGGCGACGGTTGGCAAGCTGTTGCAGTCCCACGCCAAGGGACAGCATAGCAACCAGCGAGGCAACTCCTACGGCGATTCCCAAAGTGGTCAAAGAATTTCGCAGCGCGGCTTCACGCAGGTTACGGACCGCCAGTTCTGTTAGGTCCCCACTCTTCATGCCTGGCCTCCACTCACGCCTTTGCTTCCGCTGCTGACGAGTTTCCCATCCGCCAACTCGGCGATGCGATGCGCAAAGCGTTCCGCCAGTGGACGCTCATGCGTTACCAGCACGATGGTCATCCCCAGAGAACGATTGATCTCTTGCAACAGATTCATGATCTCAAGCCCAGTCGTGCTGTCCAGGTTTCCCGTGGGCTCATCCGCCAGCAGGATCGTCGGCCGGTTCACCAGTGCGCGCGCCAACGCCGCCCGCTGCTGCTCGCCGCCAGAAAGCTCGCTGGGGCGATGGCTGAGCCGTTTTTCCAGGTGCACGCGCTCCAGGGCCTCGCGCACCCGGCCTCCGCGCTCGCCACGCTCCACCTCGGCCAGGCGCAAGGGCAGCTCCACGTTTTCTTCCAGAGTCATCCGGGGAAGCAGGTTAAAGGCTTGAAAAACCATGCCCACGGTGCGGTTGCGATAGCGCGCCAGCTCCAGCGCATTCATCTCTGCAAGGTTGCGGTCGTGCGCAAGAATCGCGCCCGAAGTCGGGCGGTCGAGTCCGGCCATGAGGTTCAAGAGCGTAGATTTCCCTGAGCCCGAGCTTCCCAGCAGGGCCAGGAACTCTGCCGCGCCCACCTCTAGCGACACCTCATCCACGGCGCGGATCAGCGCCGCTCCCATCTGGTATTGCCGCGTAACCCGCTCGGTGCGCAGGGCGGCCCCGCCGTTGGTTGGCATCATTATGTTTTGATGTTACTACACCCAAACGGCTGCTGAGACGGCTCCAAGGTTAAGAAATGCAAAGATGAAGTGCTGCCTGGAAATAACAAAAGCCAAAAATAACGAGGGCCACAACAACTGTTGCGGCCCTCTCTATACTCGCTACTACTGCGGACTACTTTTCGTTGGGTGCAGTTGGACTTTTCGAATCGTTCTTTTCATCGGTATCTTTCTGTTTCTTGGAATGGGATTTGTGCTGCTGCCCCGCCTTTGCCTCCGCGCTGCTGCTGGAAGCTGCATCAAGCTGTGAGCTCGCCGATTTTCCCTGCGTTGCGGTTTCAGAATTCGCGCTGGTGCTGTTGTTTACGCCGACATTGGCTGTGTCGCCTACGCCGACATTCACGCTGGTTTCAGAATCCACTCCTGCAGCCCCTTCAGAGTGTGCGTCATTATTCTTCCGTTGCGCCCCGTTTTCCGCCGTGTGCTTTGAATCTGCAGAAGATTGGGAATCCGTGGAAGATTGGCTGGTTGCTTCGGAGTCTTTCTTGCCGCTGTTCTGAGCTGTTTCTCTTTTTTCTCTTTTTTTCTGCCTTGGCCGCAGCCTGGTTGGTTGAATTCAAGTTGCCGTTCGCGCCGTTTTGCAGGTCTCCGCCGAGTTGCGTGGTGGAATCCAAAGTGCCTTTGACTGCTCCCGTCTGTCCACCTACATTGCCCACCGCGCCTGTGGTTCCCTTCACGGCGCCGCCCACTCCCAACTGCGCGTTGGCGCTTAACGTCAGGCAGAAGGCTGCCGCGAAAGCCAGGATGAGCAATTTGCCGAACTTCATGTTGTCTCCTTGAGCTGAAGAGTCAGCTATTTTAGAAATCACGTGCAACACCGGGGATTCCATGCAACACGCGTGCCAAGCCGGACTTTAACTGTAAGTAGCTGAAAAAAAGGAGTTTTTGGATATCAGATGTCCAAGCGTAAAAGGAAAAAAATTCTCGGGTAGGGAAGAAATTCAGAGTGAATAATTTAATCGCCAAGACAACCAAAAGAGCAGTACTCAGTTGTCAGTACTCGGTACTCAGTTAAAAACAAGAAGTTTTTCGGCGCAGTTGAGAACCGAGATCCGACTACTAAGAATTAAACTGAGTACTGAGTACTACTCTAACGCTCGATGATCAATTCCGGTTCAGTCGGCTGATGTTTTTCTTCTTTTTTGGCAGGGGCAGGCTTGGGTACAACTGTTTCCTTGGAGATGATTGTTTCCGGTTCTGCTTCCCGATCCATGTCAGAGAGTTCCAAGCGCAGGTTCCCCGGATTGGTTGCGTAGGCGATGCCGGTTTCGAATTCAATGACTCCTGTGCGGATCATCTCTTCAATGGTCTGGTCAAAGCAGTGCATACCATCCATGTTGCCATCGCGCATGGCGTCGGTCAGGCTCTTGCCTTCGCTCTCGCCCTTTTCCATGTATTCGCGCGTGCGCAGCGTCGATTTCAACAACTCGAAAGCCGCTACCCGGCCGCTGCCATCTTTGCGCGGCACCAGCCGCTGCGAGATGATCCAGCGAAAACTTCGGGAGAGGCGGTTGCGAATGATGTGCTGTTCCGATAAGGGAAACACGCCGACGATGCGCTCCACCGTCTTGGAAGCGTCGATGGTGTGCAGGGTTGAGAGCACCAGGTGTCCGGTCTCGGCGGCTTCCATGGCAATCTCAATGGTTTCTTTGTCGCGCATCTCGCCCACCAGAATGACTTTGGGGGCCTGGCGCAACGCGGCGCGCAGGGCCAGCGAAAAATTCGGCGTATCGCTGTGCAGCTCCCGCTGATGGATGGTGGATTTTTTGTGGCGA
>QIAW01000402.1 GCA_003225655.1 Acidobacteriota bacterium | reverse complement strand
TTTCCGTTGAGCAGGTTCACCGAATCAATGTCGGACAACTGATAGGAGCCAAAAGGCCGAAAGCCCTTGTCGGGGATATCGGGCATCTGCCCCCAACTCAACGAAGCGACCGCGAAAATTAATGCCAATGCGCCTGCTGCCTTCAAAACCGCCAATCGAACCCTGGCCATACGATCTCCTTAAGAATGAACGAATTCAACAGCTACAACGGGGGCCCAAAACTGACAACTGGAAGCAGAGTATCTGCCTGCGACTAATGACAAATGAAAGACGCTCTTGGTTCCCGACTTTCTTGCGCTCTCATACTCTAATGGCCGGAAACCAGAAAGGATTACGTGTTGATACCACTTTGGCGTTATGTGCTGCTTTTAGAACGGGTTAAATGCTATTTCTTGCAGCTTGGAGCTGGTTTTTGTCTTGCAGGTCTCTTGAAAAGCAGGCCAGAAGGTCTGTCTCAAAACGTAAAATACCCGCCGTAGGGAAAAATTATGATAACGGCTCACGTTACTTTCGTACAGTCCCATACTTATAATTAACTCTTTAGATAACAACCACGTTGAAAAGAACCTTCTTCCGCTAGGGCTGGCTTGCACATTTTTTATGACCCCTGTTGATCGGGGTCTTAAACTAAACCACCACGAATCCCTGGATTCGGAAATTGTACTCAACTACTCGGTTTCAGCAATCCTAAAAGACAATTGTTACCGAATTGTTACCTGGATTGGGAAATTGCACACCTTGGCAATTGGGAAATTGAATCATTCAACGACACCTTCAAAACATCAGCAATCGTAAATCGTACTTCTTCAATTACCCAATTCCCCGATTCTTCAATTACCCAATTCTTCAATGAATCAATCATTTCGGGCTGTCGCGATGGGTAACCTTGACCTTATATCCCGCTGCCGCCAGTTGTTTCTTGATCTCTTCGGCGATCATCACCGAGCGGTGCTGCCCGCCGGTGCAGCCGAAGCTGATGGTCAGGTAGCTCTTTCCTTCGCGGATATAGTGCGGCAGCAGATAGACCAGCAGCTCGCTGATGCGGGCGATAAATTCCCGCGTCTGGGGAAACGAGCGGATGTACTTGGCGACCTTGGGGTGGCGTCCGGTGAAGGGCCGCAGCTCCGGGACAAAATGCGGATTAGGCAAAAAGCGCACATCAAACACCAGGTCGGAATCCTGGGGCACGCCCTGCTTGTATCCGAAGCTCACGCAGGAAATATAAATATTCTTGTCGTTGGTCTCGGGACGAAAGCGGTCAATCACGTGGCCGCGCAGCTCGTGCACGTTGAGCCTCGAGGTATCCACGACCATGTCGGCCAGCTTGCGGATGGGCTGCAGGCGCTTGCGCTCGTCGGTGATCGCCGTCTTCACCGGCAGGTCGCCCAGGGGATGCGGGCGCCGCGTCTCGCTGAAGCGGCGCAGCAGGGCTTCGTCTGAGGCCTCGAGAAACAGGACGGTCGTGCTCATCGAGCGCTTGATGGCGCGCAGGATGGCGGGAAAGCGCTCCAGGCCGCTGCCCTCGCGGATGTCCACCACCAGGGCCGTGTGCTCGATCTCCGAATGGTCGCGCGCGATCTCGGCAAAGCGCGGGATCAGCTCAATAGGCAGGTTGTCAACGCAGTAATAGCCCAGGTCTTCAAATGCCTTCAGCACAGACGCCTTCCCCGAACCGCTCATGCCGGTGATGATTACCAGTTCGGTCTCGGGCGCGCGAGTGGACTTCCGCCGTTTCACTTCCTGAGCTTTACGCGACGGCATTCCCCTGATGGTAACAGAAGAAATCTGAGGGAATTGTAAATTGAGTTTATTGGGAATTGAGTCGTTGGAAATTGACTTATTGAATCATTGGGGAATTGCGGAATTGAGTAATTGTGTAAATTCCCGATTGAATTAAGATCACAAGCTATTCAATGATCCGATGGCGCAATGACTCAATGACTCAATTTTCCAATTACTCAATTCCGCAGTTACCCAATTCCCCAATGACCCAATGATTCAACTCCTACTTCGCTCCCGCCTGCTTCAGCAGCTCCACAACTTCGTTATTCGCCGGGCGCTTGGCGGCCACGGCCAGCACGTTCGTGCCCGTGCCCATCACCGCATTCACGTCGGCGCCGCGCCGGATTAGGGCCTGCACCAGCTCCAGGTTGCCATCCTCGACTGCGGCCATCAGCGGCGTGCGTCCATCCCGGCGAGGGGTATTGGGCCGGGCGCCACGGTCGAGCAGTAGGCCGGCGATGACGTTGCCGCCATGCGCGGCCGCCAGATACAGAGGAGTGTTTCCGTCCGGGGCGGTGTAGTTCACATTGGCCGGCTGGCTGAGCAGCGCGCCCACGGTCATGACGTCACCGTTTTCCACGGCGATCATCAGCGGCGTCCAGCCAAAATGGTTGAGCGCATCCGCCTGTGCGCCCGCATTCAGCAGCAGCAACACCACCTGCGAGTGTGCGCGAGAGGCGGCGTGGTGCAGCGCCGTCCAGCCGGCGCTGTCTTGCCAATCGAGCTGCGCCAGCTCCGGCGAAACTGCAGCAGAGTTATTGGTCCCTTCATTAGTAATGTTCTTATTGTGGAGCACGGTCGGAGCCTCCGCATTGCGAAGCACGGTGGGAGCCCCGGCTTTTAAGCCGGGGGAAAGGCTCGTAGAGTTTTGGGCTTTAGCCTCGGCCTCTTCGCGGGGTAGGAGGTTATTTACATCGCCTGATTTACAGCCTGCTTCGAAGCGTCTGCTGCATTTGCGCCTTCTGCCTGATCCCGATCCCGATTCCGATCCTGATTCCGATCCTGATTCAAAGACCGCTGCGGCGCCGCTTCCTGATTCCCGGATGGCGCTTGATCACGAGCCACCGCCTGAGTTGCAGGCTCCGCCTGGGCTGCCGCTATCGCTTGCATCGAAGTGTCTGCCTGTGCAACCCGCGCTACGTTGGAAGTCATTGGCTGAGTTGAAGCCGTTGCCTGAACTGATGTATGTGACTGATCTGCAGCCACCGGCTGATTTAAGACCACCGGCGGCTTTGCCGCCCGCTTCTGCGAGTGGATTGCCTCCACCAGCACGGCTGCGATATCCAGATTGCCCTCCGCGGCGGCAAAGATGAGGGCGGTATCGCCGTTCCTGTCGGCCAGGGTAAAGTCGGCGCCTGCGTGCAGCAGCGCCTGCACCGCCTCCAGATTGCCCCCTAAGACCGCCGCCATCAGGGGAGACCAGCCGTTGATGTCCGTCAGGTTGACCGCGGCTCCGCGCGACAAGAGCAATTGCACCACTTCGGCGCTGCCGGTATCGGCGGCGGTCAGCAGCGCGCTCCAGCCAACCAGGTCCTGGGCGTCGGCCTCGGCGCCGGCATTGAGCAGGACCCGCGCCAACGCAGGGTCGGAGTTGCCCGCTGCCAGCATCAGCGGCGTGCCGCAGTGCTCATCGCGGGCGTTGACGTCGGCCCCTTTGCGCAGCAGTGTTTGCACCAATCTGAGATCGTCATTTTCCGCGGCCTGCAGCAACGCAGTAGAAGGGTCTTTGGCGCCCCTGCCAGGCGATTTGGCTTTCACCGCTGCCAATGCAGTCGCCGGGGATGCTTTACAGGAAGCCGCGACCGATGATGCCTGCGTCGCGGCAGTTTGGGCGTGAGCCACGGTGATCAGTAAGAGTGTGACCAGCGCGAGCTTGTGTACCCGCACCCTGCTATTTTGCGCTTTGCACACATCCACCATCGGTTATCCGGTTCCCGAAAACGATTCAAAGGGGGTATGCGGCTATTGTAAGTCGGAACCTCAGCAGCTAACGCTAAAAATCCTCATGCAAATCAGTCCGCCATCCCCCGCCGCAGCCGGACCGCATGTACAGATTTGTGATATCAAACCTGGAATCTTGGGACGAGTGGGGCATCATGGTCGTGGGCATTCCAGAATGCACGTTTTTACCTCTTTGAAAATCTATTTTTCCGCGGCTTCAAAAGCTCCGTCCCGGACCCTGTGTCAGGGCACAGATTTACAGGTTGCGGAAAAACTCAACTCCAGGGCGTTGTTTTGAAGTC
>QIAW01000403.1:9307-15299 GCA_003225655.1 Acidobacteriota bacterium | reverse complement strand
TGGCCATGCCGGCAGAGACAGGCGTTACCAGCCCTGTGCCAGGATTGACGCTTGCTACCGTTGAATCTGAGGAGGACCACGATATCGGAGTCACGGCGCCTGCGAAAGTTCCCATTGCGGGCACGCCACCCAGAAACGCGCGCTTGGCGACAAATATTTGGGGCTGTTGACCGACCTGCAGTATTTGGTCCTTAGGAGTGAGCACCAGGCGGGCAGGACCTTTTTGCGCGAAACAAAAAGGATGAATGAGAAACAGAAGGAACAGGAATACAGCCTGTGCGACTAGCTTACCGCGTGGATCTCGCTGCGAGAAGAAAAAGTCCACACCACTTCCTTGGCGTCCTGACGGCCAAAAGCAATCTTGATGACAAGCTGCTCCCTGAAAACTATAAACACGCCCACTTTAGAAAAGTTGTATTAAGAAAAATGCAGTTGTGAAATCAAGCGGATTTGCGCGACAGATCGGCCGCATGCAGATTCAATGCTTCTCTCACTTTGCTCAACAGCTCCGTTGGCCCATAGGGTTTTTGCAGAAATGGCAGGTTGTGAATCAGCATATCTTCTTGTACGGTGGGATTATCGATGTAGCCGGAGATAAACATAAGGCCCATCCCGGGCTTGTACTTGCGCAGTTGCTTGGCCAATTCCGTCCCGGTCATGCCTGGCATGACAACATCCGTCAGGACCAGATCAATGCATTGTGCTGGCTCCTGGTAAATCTGCAGGGCTTCTACGGCTGTTGAGGCCTCAATGACGGTATAGCCATTTTTTCGCAAAATACTGGCGGTCAATTCTCGTAAGGCCGGCTCGTCTTCGACAACCAGGATTGTCTCGCTGCCTCGAAGGTCTTTTGGTGGTACGGCATAAGTATCTGCTTGTTCAACCTGGGCCGTGTGTGGCAGATAAATGCGAAACGTTGTTCCTTTACCCGCCACGCTTTCCACATCGATGTGGCCGCCGCTGTGCTCCACAATGCCGTACACCGTCGATAGCCCCAGACCCGTACCGCGCCCCACCTCCTTGGTCGTGAAGAAAGGCTCGAAGATGTGGGCCAAAGTCTCAGTGTCCATTCCATGGCCTGTATCTCTGACCTCGATCAGCACGTATTCTCCCGGCGGCATTCCATCCTGGGCGCCGCTCTCCCCTTGGATCGACACATTACGCGTAGTCAAAGAAAGTTTGCCGCCGTGTGGCATAGCATCACGCGAATTGACACATAGGTTGAGAACCACTTGCTCAATCTGATTGAGGTCGGCTTTCACTCTTCCCAATATGGGATCGTAGTCGGTTACCAGCTCAACGTCCTCACCCAACAACCGACGCAACAGTTTCTCAGTGTTACGCAACACAACATTCAGGTCCAGGATTCGCGGCGCCAATACCTGCCGCCGGCTGAAGGCCAGCAACTGCTGGGTGAGCGATGCTCCACGTTCCGCCGCCTTCCTGATCTCTTCCATGGTGCCGCGTTTGCCGTCGGGAAGTTCAGTTTCCTGCAGCAAGAGCTCACTGCATCCTTTGATGATCGTCAGCAAGTTATTGAAGTCATGTGCTACACCACCGGCGAGTCGTCCAATGGCCTCCATCTTCTGCGATTGCCGTAGCTGTTCTTCCAGGTGCTTTTCTTTGCTGATGTCTTCCGCAATTACCTCCACAGTGTCTGCTCCGGATTCCAGGCTGGGAACGCGTCGTCCACTCAGCCGTACCAGAATCGGCTTGCCATCTTTACGTCTCCAGGTTGCAGTAATTCCTTCCACGCGGCCGCTTTTCTCAAGCTCTGCTTGTAGCTTGATGAATTCCGTTCGATCGAAGTAGACCTGGGTTGCAGGATCAAGCGCTAGCACCTCGTTGGCGGAATCGTAGCCCAGCAGGGTCATCATGGCCCGATTCACCTCAAGATACCGGCCATTTCTCGCCCGGTAAATTCCATAGACTGCGCTCTCAAAGAGCTCGTAATACTGTGCCTCCGCCTTGAGGCGGCCGGCAAGAGCTTCATTCACGGCCACAAGTTCTCGCTCTCGCCTTTCCAGGCGGCGCGCCTTGATGCGCGAAATTCCCCAAAGCAGCAGCAGGGCTGTTACGCCGCAGAGCGCGTAGAACCAGTAAGTCTGATAGAAATGCGGCCGGAGATAGAAAGTGTAAAATGTGCCGGTTTGGTTCCAGACGCCATCGTCATTGCTGGCGATGACTCGAAATGTGTACCATCCCGGCGGAATATTGCTGTAGTAGGCCGCGCGCCGGCCGCCTGCATCGACCCAGTCTTTGTCGTAGCCTTCCAGTTTATATTTGAACTTCACCTTCTCAGGAGCAAGAAAACTAAGCCCCGCGTAGTGGAAGGCCAGGTCTCCCCGTCCGGGCGGGACTTCAGCTACTCGGTTCGAATCAAAACCACGTTGATCGATGTTGACATCGTAGATATGCACCGCCGGAGCCAAGGTATTGGAAGATAGCTTTTGCGGATCAACCACGCTCAATCCGTTTGCGGTGGCAAACCAGATTTTTCCATCATCGGTTTTGTAAATTCCGGGATTGTATCCCGCCGAAGCCACCGAGCTGCGCAAGCCATCTTCCAGACCGTAGGCATACGAAGTGACCGATTTGATCTTTCCATCGGCGAACTCGTTCATCTGCTCTTTGCTGACACGAAAGATGCCCTTGCTGCAACTCATCCACAAATAATGCCGGTCGTCTTCGATGATGTGATGGACAAAACTAAAGTAAAGGCCATCGTTCTCCGTATAGTTTGTAAACTTTCCATTCTTGAACCTGCTCACCCCATTGCGGGTCGCAATCCAGAGCGTATTCTCAGCATCGGCATAGAGTCCCTCAATTCCGTTTTTGACCAACCCATCTTTTTCAGTATAGGTAGTGAACACGCCATCTTTATAGCGCACCAAACCGACCCTGGTGCCAATCCATAGGTTTCCTTCGCGGTCTTCTATGAGTGTTTTCACGGAATTCGAAGCGAGCCCATCCGCTGTTGTAAAAATCTTTGTGGTTTTGCCGTCGTAGCGAATGACCCCGTTTAGGTTCGTGCCAATCCAAATCGCTCCCGATCGGTCTTCAACAATGGCCCGGGGATACACACCGGGAATCAGGTTCGGCAGGGCGACAAAATGCGGGACACACTGATTACCGGCGCAGTCCACCGGCGACTGGGAGCGATATACACTCCCCTCTACGCCAACCCATAAATGTCTTTTGCTGTCCTGCTCGAGTGACAAGATGTTCTTGTTGGGAAAGCCCTGGTTCGCGGGATAACTCGTGAACTTGCCGTTGTGAAGAGAGCTCAGGCCGTTCGAGGTTCCGATCCAGAGCGTATTTTTGTCCGTTTGCAGGACCGTATGGATAAATGAGTCGTTCAGCCCGTCATCGGCGGTGTAAGTAACAAATGGACCGGCATGTAAGCGGGTCAACCCGTAGTCGATGAAGCCGACCCAGAGGCTGCCTTCGCTGTCCCAGGCAAAAGCAGTTACGCTTGAGGCGGAAGACTCGTCACCAATTTTGTCAGAGATTAGTTTTCCGTTTTTGTATCTGTTCAGCCCCTTGGAGGTTCAGATCCAAAGAGTTCCACCCGGATCCTGGTACAAACGAAACACCATGTTGGAGAACAAACCATCTTTCGTGGTATAGCGGATGGCCGCGCCATCTTTTAACGCGAACAGTCCATCGCCTGTGCCGGCCCAAAGCACCTGATCTCGATCGCGATAGAGTGAACGTATAGGGGTATAGGGCTTCAAGCCCTCAACCGCTCGCGAATAGAACCTCCCGTCATGGAAACGGCTAAGGCGCCCGTTATTTGTGCCGATCCAGACATTGTCATCGCGATCGCAATAGAGGGCCCAGACGTAGTTATCAGCCAGGCCGTCTTTGGTCGTATAGTTGGTGATTCTTCCATCCTGGAAGCGGCTCAATCCGTTGTTCGTTCCGATCCAGATGGCTCCCGTGTTGTCCTTCGACAAAGACGTTACAAAGTTATCTACCAAACCATTCTCCGTGGTATAGGTTGTAAACTTTCCGTCCTTCAACCGGGTGAGCCCACCTCCGTAGGTTCCGACCCAGAGGCTGGAATCGTTACCCTCGACCAGCGCCCAAATTTCATTCTCTTTAAGCTGGCCCTTCTGGCTGGTGTCGAATGTTGTGAAGTGCATGCCGTCAAATCGTGCTAAACCCCCTCTTGTCCCCGCCCAGATGTAACCGTCACTCGTTTGGACGATGGCAAGCACGCTATTCTGCGGCAACCCTTGTGGCTGCCGCCATACGCCTAAAATGTGCCACGCAGGGTCTGTTCTTTGTTCGAGAGGTTGGCACTGCCCACTCGCCAACATAAGAATGCAGAACGATAGGCGGACATATCGCATTAGCGTGTACTTCATCATGCCTGACCCTTCCATCATGGCGGCCGGCTGCCTGCGATGAACTAAGGCAGTTCGAAGACAGGGGAAACGTGCTACGAGCATCTTGCACAAGGAGGACAACCGGGGAGCACAGCGAACCTTTTGCCCGAGGCAAATTGCACTCATAGGCAAGAGATCGGAGAGAGTACAAATTCAGTGAAAGCTCTTCTTGCAGTTATCCTAACTGTCAAGAAATACAACTGAACCTGCCAGAACCCAGCGTATCCTGCTTTTCAAAAAAAGGCGTTCTGACCTTAGTGCCCGCTTGGGGCATTTCTGACCAAGTATATCGAAAACAGAGGGGAAGAACACAAGTTGGGTGAACTCTTCGTGAGCGCTGTCATGCGCGAACCAAGAGCGAGTCGGGGTCTTCATCAAGCCCGGTTTTGGCTTGATGGGTGAGGACGGCATAGCAGCCTTGTTTTGACTGTGCAATCCTTGGAACCGCAGCCCTTGGAACCGAAAGAGCCGTAGCGCTGCTGGCTGGCGGTCGGGAATGATTCAGTTATACTCGTTCAAAACCACATGGCCAATATTCTTTATGGAGTCAACGGGGAAGGGTCAGGTCACTCCACCCGCGCCAAAGAAGTGATCTCCCACCTTCAAGACAAGGGACACACCGTGCACGTAGTATCATTCGATCGCGGGCTGCAAAATCTGGCGGGCAGCTTTGAGGTCACAGAGATCTACGGCCTTCGCATCGCCTACGTCAACAACCAGGTGCGATACAAACGCACACTGGCCAAGAACCTCATGACCGCTCCCAGGGCGGCGAAAAGTTTTCGCCGATTGATGGGGCTCGTGGACGAGTGGCAAATTGAACTGGTCATAACCGATTTCGAACCATTGTCCTGTCAGGTGGCCCACCGCAAGCGCCTGCCCGTCATCTCCATCGACAATCAGCATTGCCTGACCAATACAGATGTCAGCTATCCCCGGCAGTACAAACGTGATGCCGCGGCGGTGAAGCTGGTTACGCATTTGATGACTCCGCGGGCCGATGCCTACCTGGTCATCTCGTTTTTTTCCGCCCAAGTGCGCCGCAGCGGCACCTTTTTGTTTCCACCAGTTCTGCGAAAAGAAGTTCTTCAGACTCAGCCCCACGACAATGAACACGCGCTGGTATATGTAACGTCTCCGTCCGCCGATCTGGCAAAGCTGCTCAAAACTATTCGTTGCTCCTTCGTTGCTTACGGGTTTGGTCGTGAAGGTCAGGAAGGCAACATACTTTTTAAAAAACCCTCGCTGGCCAATTTTCTCCAAGACTTGGCAGGCTGCAAGGCGGTAATTGCCAACGCCGGCTTCTCGCTTGTGAGCGAAGCCTTGTACTTGGGCAAACCTTATCTTGCGGTTCCGGTAAAAAACCAGTTTGAACAGATTTTGAATGCTTATTATGTGGGCAAGATGGGCTATGGATCGTATTGGGAAGAATTGAACAAAGAGAGAATCGAGTCCTTTCTCTTTAATCTTCCCTTGTACCAGGAAAAATTACGGCTATATCCCCGCCACGATAATTCAGCGCTTCTGGACAAACTGGAATCCCTCATCGATGAGCATCTGTCCTCACCGGCGCGTGCAGCCGCCTTTCGCCAGAAAAA
>QIAW01000403.1:0-9277 GCA_003225655.1 Acidobacteriota bacterium | reverse complement strand
AAACGTGTCGATCCAATCAGCCACATATAGCCGGACACTCCATGAATTTCTCGGTAAACGATTGTTATTAAAAGAGATAACTAGAAAATAATTCACAGGACGAAAAATCCTGGCCTCTGCATTCATTTTCTTTGTAATGATTTCGGAGTTTAAGCCATTCAGAAGTGAGAGTCTAATGTGCGGATTCGCAAGCCCCAAGGCTAAGACCAGTGTAGGGCCGTAGCTGGCGTGCTTTGGCGCACGGGAGAGTGTTTGCGCTTCCGCACGGCTCTTCTTCGATTGTTTGTCTCTTGTCATTGCAGGCGAGGATTTGATGCGCTTGTTTGCAGACTCAACCACAATTGGCCGGTTGATGGGTAATTGAGCCTGAACGCTCCTCATTTCTGATGTGCGGAACTTGTTACAAAGTAGGATACTATTTGTAACAAGTTGATATGAAAAAGCTTAAGTTCCTAGTCTCGCTGACGACCAAAGATAACGATTATCAGCAAGAACAGGCTACGGCGGCAGAAGAGACCGCCCGCCGGCTCGGCGTTGATGTTGATATCATCGACGCCAACAACGATTCGATCAATCAAAGCCAGCAGTTGTTGAAGGCCATTCAGTCAACCTCGGAACGTCCTGACGCAATCATTCTCGAACCGGTTGGTGGAACCGCTTTTCCGACTGTTGCCCGGGCCGCGGCGGAGGCTGGAATTGGTTGGGTGGTGCTCAATCGTGAGATTGATTACATTGCCCCGATTCGCAGGATCCGCAATGTTCCTGTGTTTTCCATTACTTCCAATCACGAAGAGATCGGCCGAATCCAGGGAAGGCAATTCGCCGCGCTCCTGCTCAAGGGCGGCTCCATTCTTTACATTGAAGGACCTTCCAACAGTTCTGCTGCGCGACAGCGGACCGCCGGCATGTACGAGACCAAGCCTGCAAACATTCAGATAAGGACGCTCAGAGGCGAGTGGACTTCGGAAAGCGCGCAGCGTGCTGTTCAGGCCTGGCTGCGTTTATCCACGTCGGCAAAGACTCCGATTGATCTGATTGGATGCCAGGATGATTCCATGGCCCTTGGCGCCCGCAAGGCATTTCAGGAGTTGGCAAATTCAGCCGAGAAAGAGCGATTGCTCAGCCTGCCATACACTGGTTGCGATGGTCTTCCCCAAGGTGGCCAAAAATGGGTCCGCGAAGGTTTGCTGGCAGCTACGGTTGTGGTCCCGGCGAATACTGGGCTCGCTGTTGAGATGCTGGTAAAGACTTTTCAAAATAATCTGCAACCGCCGGAACAGACATTAACCATAGATATCCGAAGAAGTAGCATTTGGTATTGGCTATTTCACTTGCAGGATCTGCAACATTTTCTTGTATGTAGAGTTCAGTTGATTGAAGTCCTTCTGCGGGGCGATAAAGACCAAGTACAGCAAACCGCCCTGCGAACGCGGTACGGTTATCAGCCAATCGCGCTCGGGTATCGGCTGCCCGTTCTGCTGAATAGGGGAGCTGCTCGCGAGATTCACGGATTTCCCCTGCACTCCATTGACCTGAATATTTTGTGGATTTCCCGAAGCCTGCAGCCCCGGATTGGATTGTTGCAGGTTTTGCACGAGGTCTTGCGTTGCCTGGTCTAGCGAGCCGGCATTCGCATCCTGGGCCGCGCCGATTACAACGCCATAGGCGATGGCGCCTTGGGAAGCTCCAGCTTGCGGCGCGATGGTAACATCTGAGTTTTGATCGCCAGAAGCCCGCCAGTTCTCCGGATAGGAGATGTTGAAAGCATTGTGCTGAAATTGGGTGAATTTATTGCTGGGTTTCACCTTCTCCCAGCTCACGTTGGCAATAGAGCCAGCAGAAGTATTCCCTCCATTGCTGTTGGAAGTCGTGGGTACGTTCGGAGGAATGGCGCCATTTTTTGCATTCTGCTGTGCCCAGACGCCTTGTTTAGCGCCGTCAGCAATCTGCTGCGCGGTGTAGCTCTTAACGCTGTTTGCGGCTTGCTTGCCGCTGGCGAACTCAGGGCTATCATTTACAAAGTTCTTCGGAGGCCAGTCTGCGATCTGTTTTCCAATGGCCGCCTCGCGATTGCCCGGGTTGGGGTGATCACTGAGGAATTGTGGGCCGCCCCTTCCACCCTGCTGTTCAAGCTTCTTGAAGAAGTCAGCCATGGCCTTGGGGTTGTAGCCTGCTTTGTAGGTAATGATGGCGCCGCCAGCATCGGCCTGCGCTTCATCTTTGCGGGAGTACTTGAGGGATATGACGCCGGCGCCTAGCTGGACGCCGAGACGCGCAAGATTACCACCCACGCCTCCGGGCAGGACAGCGCCCAGCAAGCCTGCCAGCCCCTGGGTCAGCGACTGCTTGGAAGCTTGTTTCGCCGAATGCTGCATATAAACGTGAGTCATCTCGTGCGCCATTACACCTGCAAGCTCGGCTTCGTTGTCTGCGGAATTAATCGTGCCGATATTAATGAAGATGGGCCCACCGGGAAGGGCGAAGGCGTTGATCTCACTCTGTGGGATGACATGAAATTGATAAGGCCAGGAGTGCTGCTGAGGAATTTGGGCCGTCAGTTTTTTCCCTAGCTGTTGAACGTATTGCGTCACTGGGCTGGAGTCCGGCAGCACCGGCATCTGCTTATAGACCTCTGCCATGGCCTGCAGGCCAACCTGGATTTGCTCATCCTTGGTTATGCCTGAGGCCGAGCCGGGGTCAGGTAATTCCGGAGCAGAAGTGGCGGCCAACAACCAATTCGGTTGCGAAATGAGCAATGCCAACACTATTGCCAGTACACGCGTTACGGATGAACGTTGTTTCATGGTATCCCCGCTTTCAAAGAGGCGCACCAATGCTCGACACTAACTGCTCTATGAGATGCGATACCGGATTATTCAAGATGCCCTTTGGCAAGGACCCGAAAACAAAGCAGTTTGAGAGCTGTGGGTTTCCGATTCTCCATCACTCCAGATAAAATCCGTAGGAGCCATGCCCAAGACTCTCAAGAGAATTGCGCGCAAGAACAGCTTCTTGTATGTGCTTTACAATATCCCTCGTTTGCTGAAGGGATACTATCCCATCTTTCTTGACTATCCCTTTGTTCCTGCTCCGCGATACGGCTACGGGAAGCCGCCACACCAAAAGCTCTACCAATTGTTTTCCGCCGGCCGCGCCGGATTCATCGCGGCCCTGAAGCAATTTCGTGCTTTCGATTCTCATTTCTTACAAATACCGCTCAGGACGTCGAAAGAATCGGGCGAACCCTGTTGGATCAACAAATGGCTGGATGGGCTCGACACGCTGGCGCTGTATGGCTTCGTGGCCTCAAAAAGGCCTGGGCAATATTTGGAAATTGGTTCGGGCTATTCCACCAAAGTCGTACGCCGCGCGATTCAAGATCACAAGCTTCCCACGAAGATCACATCCATCGATCCCTCTCCCCGGGCTGAGATTGACGTTCTCTGCGACGAGGTGATCCGCAAACAGCTCCAGGATGTCGATCTGAAGCGTTTCGAATCCCTCAATCCAGGCGATATCTTATTCATGGATGGTTCGCACCGATGTTTCATGAATTCTGACGTCAGCGTTTTCTTTCTCGATATCCTTCCCAACCTGGTCCCCGGAGTTCTGGTTCATATTCATGATATCGATCTGCCCTACGACTACATGCCTGAGAGGGCGGAGTGGTACTACTCCGAGCAATATCTGCTCGCAACTTCATTGCTGGCCGGCCACAAAAATTTCAAGATCGTGCTGCCTAACGCGTTCATCAGCAGGGAAAATGACTGCCTTCAGCCCCTGGAATCTCTATGGGCAAACCCTGGGCTTACCGGAGTCCCTCCTAGAGGCGTCTCTTTCTGGCTGCAGACGGTTTGAAAATTTTGGAGCAATGAAGTACGCCGATTCCAAATTGCAAGGTATAACGGCAATCCCTCGGCCTCGGCGCCACTTTTGTGCTGAATTTACAGGGAAGTTACATCTTGGTGACAATTTCAGAATTCCCTCTGCGCCATGATTTCAACGGGTTTAGCGCCGGTTCCTCTCCGAAAACCCGGAAGGATGGATTGCAGCTTTATGTCCATAGATCAGGAAGACAAGATGGTCACAGAACCAGAAATGAACTCTGCCCCGGCTTCAAATCCGGCATGCCCTGAAGCGCTCTTTCCGAAGTACAATTACGGCATGGAACGAGTGTTGGTGGTTGAGGATGATCGCGCCGTCCAAAGAGCTCTGAAGCGGCTCTTTGAAGCCAAAGGATACGGCGTCGATGTCGCTGGCAGTGGAACGGCTGCGCTCGAGATGTTTCAGAGTGCGCCGCCGGCGGTGGTCCTTCTCGACCTGCGCCTGCCAGGCGCCTCGGGCAAAGAGGTTTGCCGCGAAATCAAGGCCCGCAGTCCGTGGCTGCCAGTGATTGTGCTCAGTGCGACCACGGACGTTGTAGACAAGGTCTTATTGCTTGAACTCGGCGCCGATGATTACGTGACCAAGCCGTTCAGCCCCCGAGAGCTGCTTGCGCGGGTTCAGGGTGCTATACGGCGTTCGGCGCGCAGTGGCGCGGCTTCTGATGTATTTATCTTTGGCAATGTCTCCGTCGATTTCACCAAGATGGAACTCAAGCGGTCGGGACATCCGATAGCGCTTACCGCCCAGGAATTCAAGGTGCTGAAGTTCTTTTCACAAAATCTGGAACGCGTAGTCACGCGCGAAGAACTTCTGAACGAGGTTTGGGGTTATCAAAACTATCCTTCCACCAGGACAGTCGACAACCACATCCTGAAGCTGCGGCAGAAAATTGAAAAGGACCCGGCATTTCCCGTCCATTTTCGGACTGTGCATGGTACAGGCTATAAATTTGTGCGCTAGGGGCGGAAAATCTCCGCGCCGTTGAAGGGTGAGTCATTGTGAAGGTTCGCTTACGAACCAAGTTCCTCATTGCACTATTGCTGATCTCGATCGGGCTCACCGGTACCAGTTTGCTCATCGTGCGTCAGACTGTGAACACGCAGATTCGTGAGCAGATTATTGCAGACTTGCACAGTTCCATTCTGACCTTCCGCAATTTTCAGAATGAACGCGAAAACGCCCTGAGCCACTCGGCGGAACTGCTTTCCAATCTTCCCAGCCTTAAAGCGCTGATGACCACGGAACACGCGGCCACCATACAGGATGCCTCCCTGGATTTCTGGAAGCTTGGAGGGAGCGATTTGTTTGTGCTGGCGGACCGCTCCGGCAAAATTGTTGCGCTGCACACCTCATCCCCGGCGTTCACCATCCAAATAGCCCAGCAGTCTTTGGATCGTTCTCTGCAATCAGGCGAACGCAGCCAATGGTGGTTTGGAGCGGGCCACCTCTACCAGGTTTTTCTTCAGCCTATTTATTTCGGCCCCGCGAACGCTAACAGTTCTCTTGGCGTGCTGGCTGTTGGGCACGAAATTGATGATCGCGTCGCCAAGGAAATAAGCCAGATTGCCGCCAGCCAGGTCGCGTTCTGGTACGGAAAATCCATCGCGGTGAGTACACTGTCATCCCGCCAGGAGTCGGAATTGGCCCAACAAGTTGGGAGCGGATTAAAACACGATCCCAGCGATGTCCAGTTGGGCGACGAGCGTTATCTGGAGGCCTCGCTGGAACTCGCGCCCAGCGCTCCTCTGGAAGTCCATTTGAGTGTCTTGAAGTCTTACGATGAAGCGACACACTTCTTGACCGGCATATACCGTTTTCTCATGGTGGTGGGCTTGATGGCGATCTTCTGCGAAGGATTGCTGGTTTTCCTGATTTCGCGCCGCTTCACTCGCCCTCTGGAGAACCTAGTGGCGGGCGTGCGGGCCCTGGAAAAAGGGGATTTTGCCTATCCCCTGGAGCCCCATGGTGGTGACGAGGTTGCCGAAGTGACGGCGGCATTCGACCGAATGCGCACCAACCTGCGGAAGACCCAGCAGAGATTGCTCGATTCGGAACGCCTGGCGACCATCGGACAAATGGCCAGCTCCATTTCTCACGACATGCGCCATCAGCTCACCGCCATCGTGGCGAATTCGGAGTTTCTCTCCGAGCACAAGCTGGATTCCTCGCAACGCGAAGAGTTTTATCACGAGATACGGCTGGCCGTCAGCCAGATGACGGACCTCATCGAATCTCTTCTCGAATTTTCTCGCACCCGCGAATCCCTCTCGCTCGTTTATGGCAGTGTGGAAGAGGTGGTCAAGCGCTCGATTCAGGCCGTCAGGGCCAATCCTGAGTTCCAAGGCGTGAGTATTGCCGTCGCCTGTGAGGAACCCAGTGACTGCTGGTACGACGCCAGAAAACTCGAGCGGGCCTTTTACAACCTGTTGTTAAATGCCTGTCAGGCCGTGCCCCGCGCTTCGGGAAGAATCGAGATTACGATTCGCCTCAGCGAGAAAGCCCTGGAAGTGTACGTTGCGGATAACGGCCCGGGAATCGCGGAACCTATTCGTGATAGATTGTTCGAGCCCTTCGTCAGCTTTGGCAAAGAAAATGGAACAGGCCTTGGACTGACCATTGTTCAGAAGATCGTCGAAGACCACGGGGGCTCTGTTAGCATCGAGAGCACGAGACCGGGATACACGTTGTTCAAGCTTACATTGCCGTTCTCTCTTAACCCGCGGCCTACCTCGGCTGAAGGCAGGGAAGCAACCGCAGGATCACTGTCCACACATTGAGCCGTTTGGTGAGATAGTTCCGCAACGCGGACGAGGGACTTCTCTTACAAATATTGGGCTTTACTCCCAAGGCCTTAAATTGTTTAAATCAACTCCGCAATAGCTTTAAGCCAGCAAAGACTCTTTGTTCGAGGGAGGCACATTGTATGCCTTGCAGGAATCTTTTCTATTCGCGTTACCATGCTGTTTTCCTTTTGCTGCTTGTTCTTTTTCTGGATGGATGTTTATGGGCGCAAGGCCAGCTCCCGGCCTCACTCCAGCCCGCTGTTGGGTCGAATGCCTCAGTGCAGGATTCGGTGGTCGAACTTCAGAAACAGGTTCGCGAGCTTCAGACTGCGGTGCAGGAAATTCATGCAGAGGCCGCGCGCTATCACGCGCAAGTGGTCACTCTTCAACAGGAACTGGAGACAACGCAGAAGCAGCTTGCCACCCAGCAGGGGCCTGCCAGTTCGGCCGGTGCTGCAGTTGATGCCTCAGACGACATCTCTGCCAATGTGAATGCTGATGCGAATAGTGGTCTCAGTACCGAACAGCGGCTGGCTAAAATGGAAGAAGAGCAGCAGCTTCTGCATCAAAAAATTGACGATCAGTATCAGAGCAAGGTGGAGAGCGGGTCCAAATATCGCGTAAAATTTTCCGGCATCGTACTTTTTAATCTGTTCGGAAACCGGGGTGGCGTTGATAACCTGGACATTCCCACCACTGCCGCCCCACCAGCGGTCCTGGATTCAAAGCGCAATTTTGGAGGCACACTTCGCCAATCAGAGCTCGGAGTCGAAGTATTCGGGCCTGGGTTTGCAGGCGCCAAGACCAGCGGTGGTGTGCAATTCGATTTTGCTGGGGGCTTTCCTGCTCACTCGAATGGCGTTACAGAAGGACTCATGCGGCTGCGCACCGGTACGGTGCGGCTCGATTGGCCGAACACTTCCGTCATTGTAGGGCAAGACGGCCTATTCATATCTCCGCAGAACCCCACCACGTTTGCATCCCTGGCCATTCCTGCTTTGGCTTATGCCGGAAATCTTTGGTCCTGGACTCCACAGCTTCGCGTTGAACACCACGTTGATGTGACGGCCAACTCCAGCGTCTTGCTGCAAGCAGGCTTTCTGGATTCGCTGACCGGGGAAACCCCGGCGACCCCAACTTTCCAATACTTTCGCCAGCCCGTCGCGGGTGAGCGTTCGCTTCAGCCTGCCTACGCGGCACGCGCAGCCTGGACATATAAAGCTTTCGGGCGTCCATTTACGATGGGCGTTGGCGGTTATTTTGGCCGCCAGAAATGGGGATTTCGACGAACGGTTGATGGCTGGGCCGGCACTTCAGATTGGAGTTGGCCCTTCACTCATTGGCTCTCCCTGACGGGCGAGTTCTATCGTGGCCAGGCAATCGGCGGGCTTGGTGGAGGTTTGGGTCGCAGTGCATTCTGGGTGAGCCCACTCACCAATCCTGCGACTGTCGTGAGAGGTCTGGATTCTTTAGGCGGCTGGAGCCAGCTCAAGATCAAGCCGGCTGAAACCAAGGTCGAATTTAACCTTGCTTATGGACAGGAGAATCCCTTCGCCCACGAGGTGAACGGTTTCTCCGGAAGTTCACTTTATTTTGATTCCGTGGTGCGGAATCGAAGTTCATTCGCTAATATCATTTACCGGCCCCATTCTGCCTTGGTATTTGCGGTCGAATTTCGGCGCTTACAGACGTTCGGTCTTGATCGTAGCAGTGAGATTTCAACCCACGTCAATACGACTATGGGTATTATTTTCTAGAATGCGTACAGACTCTAAATTACTGCTACTCTGTTCCTGAGAAGGGCAATGACTGGACCATGGCTGAGAACCGAGAACTGAGAACCGAGAACTGTATCTAAATGATCGGTTGGAGAAAATACGGCGTGCCGCTCGTCCTGCTGTTTGGGCAGGTATTGGGTTGGTCTCAAAAGGCAACGGTTAAGGGCCGGGTTGATTTGATTCGGATGGAATCATCCTACGGTGATCCGGCACGCGGTGATTCAATCCGCAGCGGTCCAATGAAAGGGAAAAACGGCAAAACTGTTAACGTCACAGTCGACAAATCAAATGCCGTCGTTTGGCTGACTCCCGTCGATAGTCCTTCGGAGAAGAGTCTTCTGCCCGCGGCTTCCGTGCCCCAACATGCGCAATTGTTACAGAAAGATAAGAGCTTCAAACCCCACATTCTTGTGGTTCCTGTGGGGACCGTGGTTGATTTTCCCAATCGCGACCCGTTCTTTCATAACGTCTTTTCGTATTTCGAGGGCCGGCGCTTTGACCTCGGACTCTACGAATCGGGCACCACTCAGGCCACGCGCTTTGATCGCCCCGACATCTCCTACATTTTCTGCAATATTCATCCGGAAATGAGCGCTGTCGTGGTTGTCATGTCCACGCCATACTATGCTGTTTCTGATCGCGCAGGACAGGTGAGCATCGCCGGCGTTCCTCCGGGACACTATATTCTTCATGTCTGGCATGAGCGCTCCCTGCCCGAGGTGCTGAAGAGTTTAAGCCGCGAAATTGTAGTTTCTGAAGAAACCTATTCCTTTGGAACGCTTCGCATACCCGAAACAGGAAATCTGTATCAAACCCATAAAAACAAGTATG
>QIAW01000401.1 GCA_003225655.1 Acidobacteriota bacterium | reverse complement strand
TACTTCCACCCACAGCACCTGCGAGTGACGCAGGGACAGACATCATCAATCCCAGCATTTCAAACCTCACGTATTAGCGGAAGGGCGCAATATACCAAGCGTAGTAAGTGCCCACGCCGCTGATCACAACAATTAACCAAAGCACAAACTCCGTTCGCATCCACCGCTTCCAGTTTCTGAAGCGCAGCCACGCCGGAAGAACATTGGTGCTCGCCACGGCAACGATATAAAGTCCCAGAAGCTCAGCCGTCATTCCCAGAGCCGCATGAACCATTGGCGCAGCGTAATACGACCTATGAAGGACCCTGGGAAATGTTGGATTCCCTTGTCGCCGGAACGAGGGCCACATCACTAGTCCGATCATTAACAAATTCAGCAGCAGCACCGTCGTCTGACAAACGCCGTGTGCTCTGTAACATCGTTGTTTCGCAAGAATGACCCCTGCGACCAGTGCCGCTCCCATCACTAGCTGCACGACAAGGTTGACATCGGCATCGAAAGTGGCACCCGTCCCTAGGAATCCTTTGACTGGCAACGAAAAACCCTAATCCTCATCTGGTTCCGCGCTTGGCGTCATCCGCCTCTTGCGCAAGCCGAG
The DNA here is from genome assembly GCA_003225655.1 of Acidobacteriota bacterium. GTDB lineage: Bacteria > Acidobacteriota > Terriglobia > Terriglobales > Acidobacteriaceae > QIAW01. Next base: position 1,573 of record QIAW01000401.1, on the reverse strand, counting down.
TCACGAACGCAAAGAATGCCTTTGACTGCCCAGCGAAGACATTCATATTCGCGAAACCTTGCAGAGCGGCTGTGGCTGCTCCATTTGTGGCAGTTGGACGGATGATCGAACAAACTGGTAGTTTCCGGCTGAGGAATGCAGTCGGCTCCGGCATGATGAGGTTAGACTTCAAGTCTTCACCAACTGAATCCTGGGTCAGGTCGGGAAAGGTCACGCTGAAACCGGTCACTGGGTCCTTCACATCCATGAGGGGAATCGCATTGCCCGCCTTGTCGTGCCAGGTCTGGAAGTGCGCGATTTCCGTTCCGCCGATGCTGAGCAGAATGCGCAAGACTTCGACGTTCGTCACCCTTTGCGCCAATCCGGGATACATGCTGGCTCCGCCCACCTCTATATTGGCGAAGTGAAAGCCTGCAGTGTTGGCAATGGCCTGGAGGAAGTTCGGATCGTTCAGATCGTCATCAGTCCGCGGAATTCCCGGATGCGTTCCAACAATTAGACTAGGCACCGCTGGCGCGAACGTGTCGCCCAGGTCAGGATTCCCAGTCCGGCTGCGATAGCGCGTCCACCAGGTGGTGTCCACCGTGAGCTTCCTTAGGTCAGGCTACTTGGCAGTGTGCGGAATTGGTCGAGACTCACAGGATCTACACCTTTTGAAACCAGAAATGCATTGATGAAAGTCTCATGGGTCAATTCATCTTCGGTGTTGTCGTGAATGTATTGCGCCATATCTTCGTCGAGCTGTGAAAGGGCTTCGGTGTATGGGCTGCTGCCTCCGGTGGGGCTCGCGGGATATCCAGGGATCTGCCGACTGGCTATGGTGGACACCTCATCGTCCTGGGTCCCTGCGAGTTCCTGGTATTGAAGCCAGAGGTCGGATTCGATGATTTCGGCCGCAGCCAGCCAGCGCAAGATTGCAGCATCGCCGCGTGTAAGGTGGCCATGGGTTTCCTGGGCCAGAACAGATGGGACATTCCCCAAAATTGCGGAGCCTGCTGTCACCGCGGCTCCGGCCACAACGCTATTCCTTAGGAAGGAGCGCCGGTTGAAGGCTTTCTTCGCCGGGGGCGTAACATCTTCCCCGGTAGTTGGGTTCGACTTCGAAGGTGTGTAATCTGGGAGGGTTATGCGCTTCATATACGGATGTACTTTCCTTTCTATATTGTCTAGGTGTTGACTCCGCTCAAGAACCCACCAAGGTGCGCGGTGAGGGCGATGATAGCCACTCCTAGCAGTTCGACCGGAATGCGGTATCGGGGAAGAGATACAGTGTCTGGCCTTCGCGATCGCCAGTGCATCCACCAGGACGCAACGACCAGCAGCGCGGCGGACAAGCCTGTGATCAGATGTAACAACAAAAGCCCCTTGAGCCTTTTGCCATCGAGAGCGAACTGCCAGGCCAGCAGGCCCGTTGCGACCGCAGGAAGCACGGTTGCCGCAGCAATGGACAGGTTCAAATAGGCAGCGGCGGCAAGTTGCGAATCACGTTTCCCTCGCGACAGCAAATCAAATCCAACTCCAGTCATAAACAGCGCAATCGGAAAGTGAATGAGCACGACATGCTGGGCATGTT
>QIAW01000399.1:1000-2613 GCA_003225655.1 Acidobacteriota bacterium | reverse complement strand
AACACCTGTTCCGTCATCAGCTCCATTCATGCGCAGTCGCCCGACATCGCCATGGGTGTCGACACCGGTGGCGCCGGCGACCAGGGCATGATGTTCGGCTACGCCTGTAACGAAAACGAAGACTACATGCCTACCCCCATCTCGCTGGCCCACAAGCTGACCATGAAGCTCACCGAGATGCGTAAGAGCGGCAAACTCGATTACCTCCGTCCTGATGGCAAATCCCAAGTAACAGTTGAATACGATGAGAACCGCAAGCCGGTGCGGGTAGATGCCGTCGTGGTTTCAACACAACACTCCGAGCACGTGGACAACAAGAAACTGCATGCAGATATTCTGCAGCATGTGATTCAAGCTTCGATTCCCGCGAAGTTCCTCGATGAAGATACCAAGTACCACATCAATCCGACCGGACGCTTCGTTGTGGGCGGCCCTATGGGCGACACCGGCCTGACCGGACGCAAGATCATCGTGGATACCTACGGCGGCATGGGACGCCACGGCGGCGGCGCCTTCAGCGGTAAGGACCCGACAAAGGTTGACCGCTCCGCAGCCTACATGGCGCGCTACATCGCCAAGAACGTAGTCGCCGCGGGCCTGGCTGAACGATGCGAGGTGCAGCTTGCTTACGCTATCGGCGTGGCAGAACCCGTGGGCGTCCTGGTTGAGACCTTCGGCACCGGTGCAGTCTCCCAGGAGAAACTGGAAGAGCTGGTGCGCAAGAATTTCCAGCTCACCCCCAAGGGCATTATTGAATCCTTGAAGCTGCGTCGTCCGATTTATCGCAAGACGGCCGCCTATGGCCACTTTGGGCGCAACGACAAGGATTTCACCTGGGAGGCCACCGACAAAGCGGCTGCGTTGCGCGAGCAGGCAGGCGTGAAGGCCGCCAACCACATGACCGCCACCAAATAAATTGACGGCAGCGGGGCCGGCGAGTATTTCGCCGGCCTGGTGCCATCACTGAGCTAGCGGCGTTTCGCTCCACCGGGCTCGATCATTCATGCAAATACCCGGCGCTTGCGCGGTGAGCTGCTTTCTCTCGACCATACTCACCCCAACATAATTTAATTATGAAAATGCAGTGAATGTAGAGAAACTCTCGTATTTCTATTCCCCAAGGTCGGTTAGAATTGAGGCAACTTACTATGCCTGCAAAGGTCACTACAAAAGCTAGAAAAAAGGAAACCAATCACACTATGTCTCCAGCGACTGTGACGCAAGTAAAGAGCGATGTAAAGAATCTGGATCTGGCCGACCAGGGAAAGAAGCGTATCGAGTGGGCCAATCAATCCATGAAGGTGCTGCAAAACATCCGCAAAGACTTCATTAAGAATGAACCGTTGAAGGGCATGCGCATCTCGGCGTGCCTGCACGTGACTACCGAGACCGCTAATCTGGCCATCACCCTGCGCGACGGTGGAGCTGACGTGGTGCTGTGCGCCTCGAATCCGCTTTCTACCCAGGACGACGTAGCCGCATCCCTGGTGCGGGACTACAACATTTCTGTTTTTGCCATCAAGGGCGAAGACAACGACACCTATTACAACCACATTCTGGCGGCGCTCGATCACAAGCCGCACATCACGATGGATGATGGCGCCGACCTGGTG
>QIAW01000399.1:0-976 GCA_003225655.1 Acidobacteriota bacterium | reverse complement strand
AAGGATGGCGTGCTCAAGTATCCCATCATCGCGGTCAACGACGCCGATACCAAGCACATGTTTGATAATCGCTATGGCACCGGGCAGAGCACGATTGACGGCGTGATCCGTTGCACCAACACGTTGATTGCCGGCTCCAAGTTCGTGGTTGCCGGTTATGGCTGGTGCGGCAAGGGTCTGGCCTCGCGCGCCAAAGGCATGGGCGCTGATGTGATCGTCACCGAAATCAATCCCACGCGGGCGATCGAAGCGGTGCTCGATGGCAACCGGGTCATGTCGATGAACGAGGCCGCCAAGATCGGCGATGTTTTTGTCACCGTCACCGGCAACAAGAGCGTTATCGGCAAAGAGCACTTTGAACTGATGAAAGACGGCGCCATCGTAGCCAACTCCGGCCACTTCAATGTGGAAATTGATATTCCTACGCTGGAGAAGATGGCCTCTTCCAAGCGCGCGACTCGCGAGTTTGTGGATGAGTATTCGCTCAAAGACGGACGCAAGATCTACCTTCTCGGCGAAGGACGGCTCATTAACCTGGCTGCTGCCGAGGGACATCCCGCCTCGGTGATGGATATGAGCTTCGCCAACCAGGCGCTCTCCGTGGAGTACCTGGTGAAAAACCACAAGAGCCTGGAGCATAAAGTCTTCCCCGTTCCCGAAGAGCTCGATAAGAGGGTGGCTAAGTTGAAGCTGGAATCTATGGGGATGAAGATTGACCGCCTTACGCCTGAGCAGGAAGAGTATCTGGCGAGCTGGTCGGAAGGAACATAAGGAAGCACTCAGCAGTCAGCGCTCAGCATTCAGCCAAATAAGCAGTTAGCATTTGGCACCTAGCCGAACAGGCGGCCTTCAAAAGGTCGCCTGTCTTGTTTAGAGCGTTTTCAGAATTGGTTGACGGCAATTTCGAGACATGTATAGGACACGAATTACTCGTGCGGTAAAGTCCAACCTTGCCATTACATCACCAAGGCCAATG
>QIAW01000397.1 GCA_003225655.1 Acidobacteriota bacterium | reverse complement strand
GCGGCCAAATCACTGTGGCCGCGGCGGTGGCAGAAAGCAAGAAAACACAGTAGAGCTGGCTTGTGCCCCCGGAGGCGATTCTTCCCGCGAGGCCGTGGACTGCTTATGATTTCAAGAGGGCGGAACCTGCATCGTTTGTTTTCCGCCTGTTTTGGTGACAAACGTTCGGAAAGATCGCACGTTCACGTTCGCCTTTGCTGAGCCAGGCGCTCCATCCCACCATTCGTCCGCGTTAGGGCCTCCAGACTTAGAAATGGAATGACAATCTGTAAATTTGCAATTAGGCCTCAGCGCCTTGGCCGTTCGCCGAAAATGGCCATACCGATGCGCACGCAGGTTGATCCTTCCTCAATAGCAACCTCAAAGTCGTGGGACATTCCCATTGAGAG
>QIAW01000396.1:4156-5339 GCA_003225655.1 Acidobacteriota bacterium | reverse complement strand
TTCAGCAAATCCCGCAGCTCGGGCGAATCGGGAGAGAAGCCGTGCTTGGAACCTTCTACTCCAATATTGATTTCCAGAAGCACCTCCAATTTTTTACCAAGTACCTGGGCGGCGGCGTTCAATCGTTGGGCCAAGCGGATGGAATCGATGGAATCAACCGTGTTGAAAAGCTCTGCCGCCTGATTCGTTTTGTTGGACTGCAGATGGCCGATCAGGCGCCACTCGGCCTCATGCAGGGTTTGCAAGCTGGCGGCCTTGGCGGCGAACTCCTGCACCCGGTTTTCGCCGAAGACCCGGAGCCCGGCATTATAGGCTTCTTTGATTCGCTCGTACCCGACGGTTTTGGTGACCGCCATCAGCGTAATCTCTTGCGGAGAGCGGTTTGCGCGGTGAGCGGCATGGCTGATGCGCTCGCGGATGGCGGCTATGTTTTGGGAGATAGACATCGCAGAATTGGGTAATTGCATAATTGTAAAATTGTGTAATTGAAATTACCCAATTACAAAATTACCCGATTACCCAATGTGATGTCTCAATCCTTCTTCCCGCCTTCGAGCGGCTTGCGGGCGAAGTAATACAGCGAGACGGCGAGCAGCAAGAAAGTGATCACCGCGAGCACATTGTTGTTTGCCATTGCAGGAAACTTCTGGCCCCAAGCAAGCGCATTTTCCGGCAGCTTTCCCGTGGCCTCGAGCAGCTTCACGCCGATTCCCAGCAGGCCCATGATGCCCCCAGCAGCGATGAGTCCACTGGCGAACAGAGACCCGGGGCTGACATCACTTTCGATGTGAGCTTGACCGGTGCGTTTGGTGGATCTTTCGACAAGCCAACGCATAGCCCCTCCGACGAAGATGGCAAGCGTAGTCCCAATCGAGAGATAAGCACCCACGGCGAAAGCCAACGAACGTATGCCCAAAAGTTCCACGACAATGACGAGAAAGACGCCGAGCATAACCAATCCCCAGGGCAGCTTGCGGGTGAGGATGCCGTTGATTACGGTTGACATCAACTGCGCCTGCGGAGCCGCTGCGCGTTCGCTGCCGATACCCTGGATCCACTGCACTTCGATTTGGCCGGTTTTGGGATTGTAGAGATATTTACCATTGGCGATCTCAGACGAGTTAATGGCATTCAGCAGGTAGAAGTTGCCGCCGGGAAGCGTGACCTCTTGTCCTTGGGCGTT
>QIAW01000396.1:364-4079 GCA_003225655.1 Acidobacteriota bacterium | reverse complement strand
TGCTTGACCAAGGGCCGAAATTCCTCAAGGCCCTTGTTCATAGCGTTCAGGGTATAACCTACGGCGAAAGTGGAAATGGTCACGCCGATCAGCAGCGCGGCCTGTTGCGCCCTGGGAGTGGCGCCCAGCAGATAACCGGTCTTGAGGTCCTGCGATGTGTCGCCGGCATTGGACGAGGCGATGCACACCACGCCTCCGACGGCCAGCACCAGCGCCCCGAAGGCAGAAGCGGTCCAGCCGAGCGCGAGGAAAATCGCCGATGTCGCCATCAGGGTAGCAATTGTCATTCCCGAAACAGGATTAGCGGAGCTGCCAATCAGGCCCGTGATGCGCGACGAGACGGTGACGAACAGAAAGCCAAAGACCACAACGAAGATGGCAGCAATTAGATTGGCGAACATCGAGGTCTCAGCACCGGGAATGGGCTTGAAGGTCAGAAACGCCCACATCATGATGATAAGCAGCACCGAGCCGCCCACGGTCACAGAAATCGGCAGGTCGTTCTCGGTGCGCAGGTTCGACTGCTCGCCTTTGCCCGCGCCAAGCTGCTTCAAACTGGCCCGCAGCGCGGAGACGATGGTGGGCATGGTTTTCAGCAAGGTGATCAAACCAGCCATTGCAACCGCGCCGGCACCCATGGGCCTCACGTAGGTGCGCCAAAGATCTGTGGGCGACATCTGCGCGATAGGAACAGTGCCGGGATAAATCGGCGTGGTCATGCCGGCGCCAAAGAAGTGGATAGCCGGCATCAGCACCAGCCAGGAAAAGACACCGCCCGCGAGCAGGACCCCGGCCACGCGCGGGCCGATGATGTAGCCCACCCCCATGTACTCAGAGGTAGTGGAGGCGCGAATCGAGGAGCCCGCATATTTCTTGATGTCCCACGTGGGTGTGCTGGGCCAGGCGGCAAAGAGGTTTTCATTTTGGAACAGGGTATAGAGCGCGCCCAGTCCGAGTCCCCAGAAGACGCGGCCGGCGAAGCTGCCTCCGCGATCGCCGGCGATAAGCACGTCGGCACAGGCGGTGCCTTCGGGATAGGTGAGTGTGCCGTGCTCTTTCACGATGAGTTGCCGCCGCAGCGGGATCATGAAAAAGACGCCGATCAATCCGCCGACGAGGCTGAGCAGAAAAATGCGGGCGACCTCTAGCTTGAAGCCCAGAAAGATCAGTGCCGGCAGGGTGAAGATCACCCCTGAGGCCACCGACTGCCCGGCATTGCCGGTTGTCTGCACGATGTTGTTTTCGAGAACAGTGGCCCTGCCAAAGGCGCGCAGAATGCTGATGGAGAGCACCGCGATGGGAATGGAAGCCGACACAGTAAGCCCGGCGCGCAGCCCTACGTAAACCGTCACCCCGCCAAAGAGAATGCCAAATATCGCTCCCAGGAAGAGGGCGCGAAAGGTGAATTCAGGCGGAGCCTGATCGGGAGAGACGTAGGGTTGAAATTTCGCTTCTGTGGATTGGGCCTGCAATTGAGTTTGTTCAGCCAAGATCGGCCTCCTTAGATAGGCTCGGCACAAGTCATAACTCTCGAAAACTTAACGGCTAAAGTTCCGTAAAATATTGAAGGCAGAAACCTTAGCACGCCTCGGCCCCAAAAGACAACGTGCAGTGATATACTTTGCTTAACCACCCACTCTCAATGTGGCCAGGGAGGTCAGTCTTCAGCAGTACGGGTGACCTAGCTCGACGGCGGGTTTCTGAACCTACGGGATTTTCTGCGCTTTTCGCGCCCTTAAAAACCGCTGCCAGCGGCCTATTCAACACAGTTTTCCCCTCTGAGTGCCGCATCTGTTGCGCACGTTTGACTGAGATTTCACGGCTGCCGGTATGCCAGGAGTGCATCCGTGCAATGCACGCCATTGATGGCGAGCTTTGCTTCGTCTGCGGCGAACGGCTCTTCCATTTCGCCCCGGCTTCTGAAGGCGAAAGCATCTGTGGCATGTGCAGCCGCGCGCGGCCTGCTTATATGCGGGCGGTTGCCTATGGCGGCTATGATGGCGAATTACGTGAGCTGATCCATCTGCTGAAGTATGAAAATGTCCGGCCGGCGGCGGAGCTTCTGGGCGGGTACCTGGCCCAGGCCATCCGGTCTTTGCATGTGGATCTGACTGCCTGGAAGGTTGTACCCGTTCCGCTGCACCATGCGCGACGCAGGCAACGAGGCTTTAATCAGGCGGAGTTGATGGCGCGGACCGCGGTGCGGCAACTTCGATCTGCTGGAGCTACGGTAGAGATGAGAGCTGGGCTGCTCGAACGGCGCCGGCCAACATCTTCGCAAACAGGATTGACGAACCATCAGCGCCGCGCCAATCTGCGCGGGGCCTTTTTTGCGCCGCGACCGGCAGAGCTGCAGAATCATCCAATATTACTGGTGGATGACGTCTTCACCACCGGGACCACCGCCGCCGAATGCAGCCGCGTGTTGCTACGCGCGGGCGCGCGTATGGTTGCCGTGGCCACGGTAGCGCGAGTTTTCAAAGGAGAGCCCGCGCGGCCAGCCGGATTTTTACACGCCGCCAATATGGCGAAAGGAGCGGAGGCTTAGAGTAGAGGTATGTCGGGCAAATTGCATCATTCGGGACACGCAGCCCACCGGTCACCGGAGGTTTCGACGGTTCCATCTTCGAACGGACATCTTGTCATGCATGCTCCGGTCCTGGTGTTGAATGCATCTTACGAGCCCATCAATGTCTGCGCTGCCCGCCGCGCGATTGTTCTGGTGCTCAAGGGCGTAGCCTCGAGTACCGGCGCATTCCCCATCAGACCCGTGCGCTCTCCCGTAAGAATATCCTGCTTCGCGACCGCAATATCTGCCAGTACTGCGGCGCCGTGCTTTCGGCCGCCGAGCTGACGCTGGACCACGTGATCCCGCGCTCCCGCGGCGGATCTTCCACTTGGGAGAATCTGGTGGCCTGCTGCCATGCTTGCAACCGCAAAAAAGGAAACCGCCTGCCCCACGAGGCGGAGATGCGTCCGCTGCGCGAGCCTCGTCCTTTTAATCTGCATACCAGCCGCCACATCATGCGGCTGATGGGACACTCGGACGCCAAATGGCGGAAGTATCTGTTCTACTAAAGTTGGCTTTGGAATCCCAAACGCGCACAGCACGTGCTCGAACCCTACTTGTAGATCTGTTCACATACTAGGCACCAAGATACCCACATCAGGCGTCGCGAGTCCTTCTCTCCTTTCGCCTGGATGTGGAAATCTTGTGTGTTTTCAATAATTTAGGGAGGAACATCCACAGCTTGAATGGAATGCGAAATGCACTGTAATCTGCGCTAGCCTAAACTTTCTTTTTTCTACTCACACCGGAGCAAGAATGGCTGAAAATGTAATGGAGCAAATTGTCGCGGAACTACGCACATCTGCTAACAAGTTTTATCCTCAACACGCAGAGCTGCGCAACGTGCGCGTGGTTGGCCACACGCCCAAGAGTGACCACTTCATTTACGACATTGTGATGGATTTCAGTGACGGCAGCGAGCGCGTTGCCGCCAAGGTTTATCGCAACAAGGGCGGAGTCGAACAGGCCCGCAGCAAAGCCCGCCAGGAAGCTTCTAACCTGAATAGCGTCTTCAAGGTCGCGCAGAAAAAAAAGCTTCCGGGTGTGCCGCGTCCACTGGGTGATTTCACCGAACTGGGGGCGGTGGTGGCGGAAAAACTGAGCGGCCTGCCGCTGCAATCCATGATCATGAAAGCGGCCCTGCTG
>QIAW01000396.1:0-357 GCA_003225655.1 Acidobacteriota bacterium | reverse complement strand
GGGCTCGCGGAAGTTGCCCGGCACACGGGAAGCTGGCTGCGATCGTTTCATCGTGCCACCTCGGACATGCCCTCTCCGTTTGATCCGGAACACCTGCTGGCCGAGCTGGAAGAAGTTTGCGCACTGTGCCGCAAAGAAGGATTGGAAGACAGCGATGTGCGTTCCATCATGACCGGGGCGCAAACCGCGCTGCGGCGCAGCAAAAAGAGCTTGAACGCCTCTGCCGTGTTGAACGATTTCACCCCGCTGAACGTCATCGTAAGCGACAGCGGCATCGGCATCAGCGAATTCGCCCGCATGAGCCAGCGCGGCAGCTCGTTCCAGGATGTGGCCATGTTCCTGGCTTCCATCGAGGCG
>QIAW01000400.1 GCA_003225655.1 Acidobacteriota bacterium | reverse complement strand
AGATCTACGTGACGCCGCCAACGCCCAGGAAAAAGTAATCCAGGATGCCGACCGGCTGCGCGCTCTGCACATTCCGGCTTCTGCCATGTGGCTCGATCGTCCTTATGCCTCCGGAGACCAGGGTTGGGGCAACATGGATCTGGATTCTTCGTTTCCCGATCCGCCCAAGATGATTCGTGAGCTGAAAGATCGCGGCATGAACCTGATGGTCTGGATCGCCAACCGCAACTCCGGCCACCTCTTCGAAGAAGGCGCCGCCAAGGGTTATCTCTTTCCCGGCAACTGGCCGGCAGCCGACCTGCGACGCCCTGAAGTCTACAACTGGTTCAAAGACAAGCTCAGTGCTTATGTGCGATTGGGCATCAAGGGCTACAAGATTGATCGTGGCGATGAAGACGAGATGCCGCGCTCAGTAGAAAATCTGAACGCCGTGCTCTTTCCTAAATTGGCGGCTGAGGGCCAGAGCGAGGTCAACGGCAACGATTATTTCATCTTCTCGCGCAATGCCAGCGATACCGCCCGCAAATATACCAGCATCTGGAGCGGCGATCCCTGGAACAACTTCGCGGGTCTTGAAATGGCCATCAAGAACGCCCAGCGCAGCGGCGCCATCAACTTTCCCATGTGGGGCTCAGATACCGGCGCATATTTCTCCGTTCCCACAAAGGAACTGTTTGCCCGTTGGTTCGAATTCAGCGCCTACAGCCCCATGATGGAAGTGCTGATCGGCCCCAAGCGCACCGTTTGGTATGACTATGATCAGGCGCTGGTTGATATTGCCAAGACCTACGCAACCACGCACCACGACCTTATACCCTACACTCGTTCATACGTGTATGCCGCCACGCAGACCGGCATGCCGGTCATGCGCTCTTTGATCCTGGAGTATCCAACTGACAAAAATCTGTTCGACACCTGGGATGAATACCTCTGCGGCCATGACCTTCTGGTTGCGCCTGTAACCATCGAGGGGGCCACCGAACGCAAGGTTTATCTCCCCACCGGCCGCTGGATCAATTACAACCACCGCACCACCATGTATGAAGGTCCCACGACTATTTCCGCGGAGGCTCCGTTGGGGACGATTCCTGTTTTTGTGCGCGAGGGCGCAATCATCCAACGCGGCGACATTCTGAAAGGAAACAACAACTGGCAGGAAAACTGGGCGCCAAAATTGCACATCGAGATCTTTCCTTCCGGCCAGCTCGCCAGCCAATTCGATTACTACACCGGCAGCGGCGTGCAGAAGATCATCGCGTCGCGCAAGGGCGACAACCTGGAAATCAGCCTCGGGGACCTGGGAGCCAACGGCACGCTGGAGGTCTATTGCCGCAACGTTAAAGGTGTCAGCAGCAACGGCGCCGCCTTATCACAGGGCGCCGGTTACACCTACGATGCGCGCGCGCATAAGTTAAGCGTTTCCTTCCAGGGCGCAACTAATTTGGTGATTGACGGTGCGAGTAGTGTGTTTGGTCCATAATCCCGCCCTCAGCCAATATATTCGGCCGATCCATTCGATACATTATTAATACATTCGATACATTACTAATTGGTAGAGAACTGATTGGTAGAGACGCAGCTTGCTGCGTCTCCCAATGTGAGACAGCAAAATGAAGCGGAGCGCTTCACCCTTATTTCTTGCCAAGATTCTCTTTCCAAGCTCGCTTGTTTGCTGTAAATTTGCTGGCGGAGTTCGTACGCCTGGGATGGGGCCCGGTGCGATTTACGCTCTCCTAACTGGGAATCGTGTCCATGTCAGGCACGACACCGCACCCCAGGAACGTCAGGTTAAGCACATCTCATCGATTGCCTGGTGCCGCCACCACCGGTACTGATGGCCAAAGCTTGCCATTGCAAGATTCCCTAGATTGCTGCGCCCGCTAGGGGCGCGAAGGAGAATACACGATGCACCAGGTTTCTGTTCGATCACTCTTCCTGATTCTGTTTCTGCTGGCGGCTGCCATGGCTTCCGCGCAGAGCGTCCATCATGTCTCATCCATTTCCGCACTGCAGTCGGCAATTAACAGCGCTGTTCCTGGCGACCAGATCATCGTCACGAACGGTACATACACGACCGCCGGCCCGATTAACATCGGCGTGGCCGGGACCTCCGCTCAACCTATCCTGATCGCGGCCCAGAGCATCGGTGGCGTGACCATCACCGGGACGAGCGGCTTTCACTTCAACAGCCCGGCGACTTTTGTCGTGGTTCAGGGTTTCAGGTTTACCCATGCTTCCAGCCAGGCTGTTATGGGCGCGGGTGCAACCCATTGCCGCTTTACCCGCAACGTTTTTCAGACTGTTGGGGCCGGAGAATTCCTGACCATTGCGGGCAACGACAACGAAGTGGACCACAACACCTTCCAGAACAAGACCACCCTGGGACGCTTTATCGCGGTGCGCGGCGTAGGCAGCCAGATTGCCCAGCGTCTCTGGATTCATCACAACTACTTCTTCAATGCCACGCACCAGAGCGGCAACGGGGCAGAAGGCCTGCAGTTCGGCCTCAGCGGCTTCAGCCTCTCTTCCAGCTTCAGCATCGTTGAATATAACCTGTTCCAGAAGGTGGATGGCGAGAACGAGATGGTCTCAGACAAGGCTTCTGCCGTCACCTATCGCTTTAATACGTTTCGCGACAACGCCTTCGGCCAGTTCACCTTGCGCCATGGCAACAACTGCAAGGTTTACGGCAACTATTTCATCAACTCTTTTGGCATTCGCTTCTTCGGTGATGACCACCAGATCTACAGCAACTTCTTCGTCAACAATAATCCCGCAATCCAGATCGGCAACGGAGACGGCGAAGTTCCACCCGCCCCGCTCACCAGTCACGATCGTCCTGACCGCGTGCAAGTGGTCTACAACACTCTGGTCAACAATGTCACGAACATGGTTATGTCATCGCGCACCGGCGGCCTGGGCGCGACCGACACGGTCATCGCTAATAACGTTATTCAGGGTGGTGGCGTAGCCGCCAGTATTAATGGTCCTTTTCCTGGTGCTACCTGGGAAGGCAACATTCTTTGGAACGTCGGCGGCGCGGGCGATATGCCCTCCAGTGGTTTTAGGACCGTCAACCCGCTACTGGCGGCCGATGGCAACGGCGAGTTCCACATTCAGTCTGGCAGCCCGGCAATTAACAGCGGAGTGGGCTCATTTCCATTCGTTACCGTTGATATGGATGGCCAGCCCCGCGACGCAAATCCAGACGTAGGCGCCGACGAAGCGTCGGCAGCCGCCGTCACCGCTCGCATTCTCACCCCTGCTGATGTTGGTCCTAACGCCGGTTTGGGACCGGACTTCACGCTTTCAGCATCGCCGGCATCACAGTCTGTTACCACCGGTGGCGTCGCCAGTTACACCGTCTCAGTCTCGCCCATGAGCGGCTTCAACAGCAGCGTGTCTTTTGGCGTCAGCGGTTTACCAACAGGAGCAACCGGGGATTTCAATCCTCCCTCCCTGAGCGGCGGATCGGGATCCTCTACACTGAGTGTGGCCACCGCCGCGTCTACACCGCCAGGCACTTACACACTTACAGCCACTGGTACAGGCGGTGGCCAGTCACATTCAGCAACGGTGGCGTTAACGGTCACAGCAACGCCGGATTTTAAGCTCTCGGTTTCTCCAGCCTTGCAGGCAGTAACTGCGGGCGGCAGCACCAGCTACACTGCCACGGTCACCGCGTTGAATGGCTTCAGCGGAAACGTAGTGTTCAGCGTTACCGGACCGCCTGCTGGCACAACTGTTACCTTCAATCCGTCCTCGGTCACGGGTTCGGGTTCCTCGACTCTGAACTTGGCCACCAGCAATGCCACTCCTATCGGCAGCTTTACCTTAAATGTTTGCGGAACCAGCGGCAGTTTGTCTCACTGCGCCACCACGGTCTTGAAGGTGAATGCTGTCGTTGCATGCATCACTGCGTCGGCTGGCGGGTCATGGGTCAACACACAGTTCCCAACCAAGACTGGTACTTTCACTGCTCAGTTCGACGCCACGCCTTCCATCTCGCCCATCAACAGCGTGGTCGGACTTTCCAACGGGGCGCAGACCGTCTATACCGGTTTTGCCACCTTGGTGCGCTTCAATCCTTCGGGCAACATTGATGCGCGCAACGGCGGGGCCTATGCTGCGGCTTCCACCATTCCATATTCGGCGGGGGTAAGCTATCACTTCCGGTTGGCAATCAACGTGACCAACCACACCTACTCGATCTTCGTAACTCCGGCAGGCGGAGCCGAGCAGACCGTAGGCACGAACTTTGCCTTCCGTACCGAGCAGAACACGGTGACGCAACTGAATTGGTGGGGCGCCTTTGTGGGCTCAACCACGGGCTCGACGAAAGTGTGCGGTTTCGCAGCGCAGTAACAAGCGTTGAAGTCGTTGCGTTTGTGTAGAGACGTAGCTTGCTACGTCTCTACACGATGCAGCTTTTGATGTAGCGCCGGCGTCTCGCCGGCCGTCGTGTGGGCCATCTTGCCCACACTTTTTAGGGATATCCCAAACTGGTAGGGCTGCCAACTCTTTTCACCTTCCCCAATCACCACATCCGGTAGTTTAGAATCTTCTATTGGGCTCACGCCCAAAAAGTCTTCATTCTTTACACGCTATCTTGAGGAGGATTGCCTGCGATGAAGCTGAAGCAACTGGGCAACAGCGATATGCAGATTACGCCGCTCGGTGTCGGGGCCTGGGCGATGGGCGGCGGCGGCTGGAAGTTCGGCCGTCTACGGTCTCGGACACTCCGAGCAGGTGGTTGCCCAGGCGCTGAAGGGCCGCTCCAAGCGTCCCTATGTTTTTACCAAGTGCGAGCTGGTGTGGAACAAGAGGGGTGAGATAAGTGGCAGCTTGAAAGCAGAGTCGATCCGCCGCGAAATCGAAGCCAGCCTCAAGCGCCTGCAGGTTGATGTAATTGATCTCTACCAGATCCACTGGCCTGATCCGCCCGAAGACATTGACGAAGGCTGGCGCACCCTGGCCGAGCTGAAGAAAGAAGGCAAGGTACGCTGGATTGGCGTCTCCAATTTCAACGTGGAACAGATGGACCGTGCCCGTAAGATTGCGCCCATTACCTCATTGCAGCCTCCCTACTCGATCATCAAGCCTGACATTCAGAATGAGGTTCTGCCCTACTGCGCGCAGAATAATATCGGCGTGATTGTCTATTCAGTCATGCAATCCGGACTCCTGACCGGCGCTATGACCCGCGAGCGCATCGCCAATTTTCCTAAAGACGATTTTCGCAAGAGTCTCAACCCTAACTTTGAGGAGCCGGTGCTGACTCGCAACCTGGAGCTGGCAGAGCTGCTACGCGACATCGGACACCGTCACGGACGCACCGCCGGCGAAGTCGCCATCGCCTGGGCACTGCGCCGCCCCGAGATCACTGGGGCCATCATCGGCATCCGCTCCGCCAAGCAGGTCGCAGGCATCATCGGCGCCATGGAGTTCCGCCTGGGCTCATGGCAAAGAAAGCTCGAACTTCAGGAAAGCGCAGTCTAAGAGGTTTTTAGGGTTTTGTATGGGACTCAATTTTGTCGGGACCGGAAAGGCAAATAACCCCGAAGGGGTAACGCATTATAGCCCAGCGCTTCAGCGCTGGGTCTTGATGCAAAATAATCTCGAGTCCCGTAGGGACGACGCTGCTTTTTAAGTTCTCACACAAACTCTTTAACCTGCATAGGTTTCTCCAATTACGCCGCTTGCGGTACCAGGTGGGAGCACCCGGCTTCAGCCGATGTCACGTCAACTCGAATCGGGGCTTTTAGCCCTGATCTTAAAGAGGGCCATTATTAAGAGGGCCATTATTCAACGAATTCATGCTTAGAATCCCCTATCAGGAACTCTTCGATAATCTGTTGCGCGTGCTGCTGAAGCTGGGATTCGAACCCGAGCGTGCCCGCCGTTGCGCCCAACTCTTTGCCGAAACCACCCGCGACGGGGTTTACTCGCATGGACTGAACCGCTTTCCACGCTTCGTCTCCCAGGTTCAAAGTGGAATTATCAACATTGACGCTCAGCCGGAGCTGGTGGCCGCCAGTGGAGCGCTCGAGCGTTGGGATGGTAGGCTCGGCCCCGGCCCTCTCAATGCTTATCAATCCATGGAACGGGCCATGGGGCTCTCCCGCGAGCATGGCATGGGCTGCGTGGCGCTCGCCAACACCACCCACTGGATGCGCGGAGGCAGCTACGGCTGGCAGGCGGCCGAGGCCGGGTTCATCGCCATCTGCTGGACCGACACCATGCCCAATCTTCCTCCCTGGGGCGCCAGCGATTCCCGTATCGGGAACAATCCTCTGGTCATTGCCGTCCCGCGGTCGTATCGCATGCGCGGCGAGCCGTTGCCGGTTGACGGCGGATTCAATCGTGAGGGCCTGCTGACCCGCGACCCCGCGGCCATTGAAGCTTCCAACCGCCCTTTGCCGATTGGCTATTGGAAGGGTTCGGGCCTGGCGCTGATGCTCGATATGATTGCGACACTTTTATCCGGCGGCCGCGCCACTTATCAGATTCCACCCGATCCCGAGCGCGAGAGCCACCTCTCACAGGTGTTCATCGCCTTGGATTCCTCTTCTCTCGCATCTGCCGATCAGGTCGCAGAACAAATCATCACGCACTTTCAAACATCGCAACGTTCGCCAGAGCAGGTGCGCTATCCCGGCCAGCAGGTGCTGAGAATCCGCAGCGAAAACCTGGCCAAAGGCATCCCGGTCGAACCATCAATCTGGAATAAAGTGAAAGCAATATGATCGAGACCTCCGTGTCTCTGTGTCTCCGTGGTGAAATTTATTTATGCAGGTTGCTGATTACGGACGCCCTGGATACTTCACCTGCTGACTGACCGCCGATCCATCGCGCACAAACAGTGGCAGCTTATCCAGCGGCGCGGAATAATTCTTCAGCCACTCTCCGCCTTTTTGCGACTGCCCGGTGTTGTAATCGCGCCAACTGCCTGCTGGCAAATAGATGTCGCGGCTGGTTGCGCCCTTGATCAGCACCGGCGCTACTACCACGTCTTCCCCGACCATATATTCATCGACGATTTTGTAGGTGTTGGTGTCTTTCGGCGCCTGATACCAGAGCGGCGCCAGAATCGGCTCACCGGTCGTGCGCGCCTTGGTCGCCAATTCGTAGACATACGGGGCAAAGAGGATGTGTAGTTGGCTGGCGTCGCGCGCGCGGTCCACGGCTTCCTGGTCGAAGTGCCACGGCCCCCAGGAAAACTGCAGCAGGGGCATGAGCGCTGAAGCTTGCGACCAGCGGATGATCAGCTCTTTATCGATGACATCGTTGTCATACTGATTGCCGCCGACCATGTCGGGCATGAGGTATTGAAAGCCGCGTACGGAAGAAAGGCTGGCCTCCGGGATCAGCGATAGCAAGCCATTGGCGTTGGTCCATATCGAGTGCTTATCGATCAGCCGTTGTACGATTCCCAGGGGCTGTGAATAGATTCCGACCCGCGTTTCGTTATACGTAAAATGCGCGGTCACCTCGGTATTGTAGATGTCAGGATATTGGGCGGTGGTGATATTTTTGAACGGCACTGCGTCCGTGCCCATGAAGTCCACGTCGGCGCCGTCGAACTTAAAACCGTCGAACCCATATTGCGTTTGCAGGGCTTGTAGCCGCCGCCGGAACTCCGCCGCGGCTTTGGGGTTGGTGATGTCCCAAATCGTCGCCGGCCCGTTCCACCAGCGTGTGAGCATCAGTTTTCCCGAGCGGTCATGCATGAGCCAGCCGTCATTCTGATGCTGCTGAAACGTCTCCGAATCCGGATTCACAAACGGATGCACCCACAGCGTCACCTTATACCCCAGCTTATGCAGCTCGGCGATCATAGCCTTGGGGTCGGGAAACTTCACCGCGTCGAACTGCATATCGCCATAGCGTGTCTCCCAGCGGTCGTCGATCTCGATCACGCCGCAGGGCAGGTTGTTCTTGTGGATGTTGTTGGCATATTCCAGGACCTTCTGCTGCGAGACGCCGGTCTTGTGCTCCACCCAGGTCGTATAAATAGGAAGCTTGAAGTACTCCGCCGGCGGCGTGGTCTTCGGATATCCAATCTCTTTCACGATGCGTTGCAGCACCTGCCGCAGGTCAGGCGCAAGCAGAATGTCATAGCGCAGCTCCGAAGCTAACGGAATCTCGATGCGCAGCAGCCCATCCGGCGTGCCGTTCGCCTCCGCGTTTACGCTGTATTGAAAATCGTAAGATGTGCGCACCCACACCGCGATTCCCTTTGTGGAATACCAGAAGGGCGTGCCCTGCGTATTTTCGTCGGCTAGGAACCACTTCTTGGCGATCCTGGCATCGTTCAGGGGAAGCACCAGCGGATCGCGCCATCCCTGAAAGCCTCCGCCGAACCACTGTCCCGAGGGTTCGAGTTTGATCGCGGCGCTGGGCACGGGTGACGAAGCCGAATACAAAATCCACGACTTGACGTGCAGCACATCCGGCTCAGCGCGCAGCTCCACGCGTGCGTCCACTTCTTTGTGCGTGGTCGCATAGTTAAGGACATACATGTCGCCGTTCTTTTCAACTTTTTTCAGCCGGCTTACATGCTGCGGTTTCCCGTCTTTGCTGAAATCGAGGTTCATGGCGGAATTCTGTGGTCCGCCCGTCTGGAACACAACTTCATCGCCGCGGCTTACAGTAATGATGAAAGCGTCTTTTGAAATTCGCGCGGTGTAGTTCGTCTCGCGGATCAGCACATCTTCGCTCACGGTGGAATTATTATCCTGCTGCGCGCGCAACATGAGACTGAAGAAAATCATGAGACTGAGTACACAAAAACGTCGCACTCCAAACTTTCGAGAGTTGTTCATAGTGAAGTTTTCCTGTTTTAGGATCTGAACTCGGAACTCTGCCCCACGCGGCGCCAAGTCGCCATACATTATAAAGATATGGATAAAATTGGGAGCAACCCGCGCTCTTTAGGGATACGGCGAGCGCGAAGCGAGCGCCGGGATAGCACGAGCGCAGCAGAGGCGAAGCGGCCCGCGCGGCAGGATTTGCACAGCCTACAGATATGGTCCCTTCGTGGTTGAATCTTCCATCCCCTGGCAATTCTTACCCAGGATAGTGTTAAGGCCCTGCTTAGTCTCTGGTTCCTCGCCTGTAATCAATGATTTACCGGCCCTCCAAATGGCCTGCCAATTGCCCTGCACTTTGGTAGAAGTTGGCCGAGGTTTACCCAGGTAGCCCAGGTGATCTGCGAGAGCGTAGTAGCTCTTCCGGCTGCGGATCTCCTCAAACAAAGGCAGTCCCCAAACTCAGCTTTTGGAGGTTTGGCTGTGGTATTCCCAATTGAAAATCACAAGGAATTCGCTCATCTGCGGGGTGACCAGCAGGTGCTTTTGTGCCTCTGCAATTGCGAAGAGATACTGGCCATCCGCAAGCTGGTGCTCGAGGCTTTTGGCTACGAAGTGCTGGCAGCGGACGACATTCAGGGCATCAACACGCTCACAGAGCAGCCGGTTGACGTCGCCATTCTTGATTACCGCGCGCGCGGAACCAACGGAGAGCTCATCGCCATCAAGACAAAGATCCTTCAGCCGCTCACCCCGATTGTCCTGCTGGTCGATGATCCGGCAAGCGTTCCTGAGAGCGTGGCCAGGCTGACCAGCGCGATCGTCAAGAGAGAGTATTCTCCCGTGGGCCTGTTGCAGGAAATTGCCCGCATTTTGCATGATGACTCCGGCAGCGGCAGCCGCGCCTTCAGCGTCCGGCCCGTAGCTTAGTTTGTACAGACAAAGTTTTTGCAGACAACGTTTTATTGTGGACAACCAGCAACCCTGGGATTGGGCTCTATCCTTATAAGGACGCCCAGCTATTTTGAGGTGTACAGCTATAAGGAACGCATTGATAGCCGAGACTCGTTTCATGAATAGGGTTTGAAGGGGCACGGTGGGAGCCCCGAGGTGGGAGCCCCCGCTCGGTAGGTCATGGCTTTTAGCCATGACGGAACCCGCCTTGCGGGTGAACCCGGGGGTAAGCTTAAATAAGAATCGGGCTTTAGCCCCGGCCCTCCCGAATAGGACATTATTAACGCAAACATCAATAGCCCCAGAGGTTTCGAAACTCGAAACCTGAAACTCGAAACTGAAAGGTAACCATGCGCCTGAATTTTCGACTGATCCTCCCTCTGGTTGTGGTTCTGTCGCTGGTCTCATTCCTGTCTTCTTACTATCAGGTCAAAGGGCAGAAGCGCGACCTGGAGCAGGACCTGCAAAAGCGCGCCGAGGTCCTGGCCGAGAGCCTGGAAGAGAGCATTGAGCCGCAGCTCGCCCCGCAGATGGGGCGCGGCTCCCGCGACGAACTGCAGCGCATCGTCGAGCGCTTCGGGAACCGCGAGCACCTGTTCGGCATCGGTATCTACGGACGCCGCGGCGAAGTCATCGGCGTGACTCCCAGCCTGGCCACCCGGCTCTCCGGATTTCCCCTCGCTGTCGCCCGCCCAGACCAGGCGCAGGGCCGCGGCGAGTTCCTGAAGTTCGGCGAGACCCCCGTCTACATCTACGTCCTGCCGCTTCACGGACGCGAAAATTCCGCCGCCTCCCTCGTCGTCGTTCACGACGCTGCTTACATCCAGGCGCAGAACCTGCGCTTCTGGCGCAACACCTTTCTGCGGCTGCTCGTCGAGCTGGGCCTGATCGCGCTGACCGTGTGGCTGATCGTGCGCTGGAGCATCTCCGGCCCCATTGCCCGCACCGTGCAATGGATGAAGGCCCTGCGCACCGGCAAGGGATCGCCGCCGCGCTACGCCCTCCATGACCAGGATCCGCTGCTGCCCCTGGCCAAGGAGGCCATCACCTTTGCCGAGAGCCTGGCTACCGCGCGCGCCGTGGCCGAGCACGAGGCCCGCCTGCGCGAGAACGCTGAAGCCATCTGGACGCCCGACCGCCTCGCCGTCCATGTCCGCGCCAAGCTCAACGGAAGCCGCCTCTTCGTCGTCTCGAACCGCGAGCCCTACTCGCATGTCAAAGAGGGCAAAGCCGTCAAGGTCATAATTCCCGCCAGCGGCCTGGTGACCGCGATTGAGCCTATCCTGCGCGCCTGCGATGGCACATGGGTCGCCCACGGCTCCGGTGACGCCGACCGCGAAACCGTTGACAGCCGCGACCGCCTGCAGGTGCCGCCCGAGGAGCCCCGCTACACGCTGCGCCGCGTCTGGCTGAACAAAGAAGAGGAAGACGGCTATTACTACGGATTCGCCAACGAAGGTCTATGGCCGCTCTGTCACATCGCCCACACCCGTCCGCTCTTCCGCGCCACCGATTGGCAGCACTACCGCGAGGTCAACCAGAAGTTCGCCGACGCCATTCTGGATGAGATGGCTGGCACCGAGCAGCCCGTGCTCCTGGTGCAGGATTATCACTTCGCCCTGCTGCCGCAGCTCGTCAAGAAGAAGCGGCCCGATGCGCGCATCGCCATCTTCTGGCACATCCCCTGGCCCAACCCTGAGGCCTTCGGCATCTGCCCCTGGCAATGCGAGCTGCTCGACGGCCT
>QIAW01000398.1 GCA_003225655.1 Acidobacteriota bacterium | reverse complement strand
GCCCAGAGCTGGACGCGCTTGACGCCTTCGCCGCCTGCTTTCCCGCGGGTACGCTAAGCGGCGCTCCCAAGGTGCGGGCCATGCAAATTATCGAAGAGCTGGAACCGCTGCGCCGCGGCATCTACGGCGGCTCAATTTTGTATGCCGATTTTGCCGGAAATCTGGATTCCTGCATCGCCATCCGCACCATGCTGGTCGAAGGCAAGCGGGCCTACGTGCAGGCGGGCGCCGGCATCGTCGCGGATTCGGTTCCCGAAAAGGAATTCGAGGAGTGCGCCAACAAGGCACAGGCGCTGCTGCGCGCGGTAGAGTTGGCGGGGAAGTTGCCTTTCTCTGTACCTCTGTACCTCTGTACCTCTGTACCTCTGTGCCTCTGTGCCTCTGTGGTGAATCTTCTGCTCTTTGGCAAAACTATTCATCGTTGCCTTCCTGTTAATCTTTTTTGCCAAATGCTGGACGCCGCCGGGTTACAATCGCCCATCCCCCATAACACGAAAAATGAAAAACTTCACAATTTCGCTTGGTCTGGCTCTGGCGATTGCGCTGGCGTTGCCGGCTTCCAATCTGTTTGGGCAAGATGACGCCTCTTCCGATGAGCTCACCGAGCAGATCCTCTCCTACGGCAGTGACATCACCATTCACCAGGATGCTTCCATGCAGGTGCGCGAGAGGATCAAAGTCCGGGCACGGGGTGAACAGATTAAGCATGGAATCTACCGCGACTTTCCTACTTCCTACAAAGACCGCGCCGGCAATGACTATAAGGTTGGGTTCCAGGTTGATCAGGTCTTGCGCGATGGCAAGGCGGAGCCATTCCATATCGAAGACCGAAGCAACGGCAAGCGGGTTTATATCGGCGATAAAGACAGCATCGTGCTGCCGGGTGATTACACCTACTCCATCACCTACACCACCAACCGCCAGCTTGGATTTTTCGCCGGCCACGACGAGCTCTACTGGAACGTTACCGGCAACGGTTGGGATTTTGCCATCCTGAAGGCGTCGGCCACGGTCCATCTGCCAGGCTCGCGTTTGATAGATCCTCATGCGCTGCGTCTGAATGGATATACCGGCCCGCAAGGTTCCACAGAGAAAGCCTTTCGGGCGGCTACGGATTCCCACGGCAATCCTGTTTTTGTCTCGACCCGGGCTTTTGATCCGCGCGAGGGGCTTACCATCGTGGTGGGGTGGCCCAAGGGATTGGTTACCGAGCCCAGCCGCGACCAGAAGATACAGTGGTTCATCGCCGATAACACCATGGAGTTGATTGGCGCCGCGGGAACTCTGGTGGTGCTCGTTTATTACACCCTGGTCTGGTTTGCCGTCGGCAGGGATGGCGCCCGCGGAACCGTCATGCCGCTCTACGAGCCGCCTGCGGAATTTTCTCCCGCCGCGGTACGCTTCCTCGCGCGCATGGGATTCGACGACAAGACCTTCGCCGCCGCCATCGTGAGCATGGCGGTAAAGAAATACATCATCATCAAACAGGGCCACGGCGAGACCTACAGCCTGCACCGTACTTCTGACGCAACCAGCGGTTCAACGCAGCTTGCCAGCGAAGAGGAAGCTATCGCCGATAAGCTCTTTGCCGGCGGCCGCAGTGAGATTGATCTAAAGCAATCGAATCACTCGGCCATCCGCGCCGCGCGTGAGCAGTTGCGCCGCGCTCTCAGCCTGGCGGAAGAAAAAACCTATTTCGTTACCAATGCGCGCTACGTCATTCCCGGTGCGGTGCTTTCCGTGGTGTCATTCGTAGCCGCCATCGTGATGAGCGGCGACTTCGACAAGATCTTGCCCGCAGCTTTCATGTGTGTATGGCTCAGCGGATGGAGCTTTGGCGTCTACGCGCTCCTCCGGCAGACCATCGCCGCCTGGAGGTCCGCTCATGGCGTGGGCACCATGATCGGCGCCGTGTTTTCCTCTGTTTTTGCGCTGCCCTTTCTGGCCGGCGAGGTCGCAGGCTTTGTCTTTCTCGGATGGTCAACTTCGCCGCTCATGGTCGCCATCCTAGCCGCGCTCATCGGAAGCAACATCCTCTTTCACCATTGACTCAAAGCTCCCACCCACATGGGACGCTTGGCGCTCGACAAGATTGAGGGCTTCAAGATGTTTCTCGCCGCGACCGAAGCTGACCGCATGAACTACATGATCCAGCCGGATCAGAGCCCGGCCACCTTCGAAAAATTTCTGCCCTACGCCATCGCGCTCGACTGCGAGAAACAATGGGCCGGCAAGTTTGCCTTCGCCCTCGGCGCAGCCGCCGGTGCGGGCACACAAAATGCCGCCTACACGCCTGCCTGGGCGTCATCGCTGGGCGACTCGTTTTCCAGCTCTATCGCATCGGCTTCGACTGCGCCCGGCTCCTCAAGCGGTGGCAGCTCTTCGGGTGGATCCTCCGGCGGTGGCGGCGGTGGAGGCGGCGGCGGTGGTTGGTAACCACGCTGGTTGGGAAGCCTCCTCTCTGCGTTGATCTGCGTTCATCAGCAGACTCAACCTACAGGACGACAGCATTCATCGTGACGCTCTATCGCTCGCCCAGGCCGCATTGATCCACTCCAGGATGCGAGAAAAAGCTTGTCACCTGATCCCCTGGCCATCTACATTTTTGCAAATGCACGGAAAGGCGCAAGCGCGAGAAAAATGGCGTATTAAAGCCAATAGTCTTAAGGTTATCCACCGTGAACTGGCAGATGTCAGACGAGAAGCATAAATCGCGCGAAAAAAATCGCAACATGGCAGTTGCCGTGATGGCGGCCATTGCTCTTGTTCTGGGCATTTTTAACTTCGTTGATAACCGCTGGGCAAGACGTGACGCACAGCGCCCTTACCTCGGACTTGATGAGGTAACCGTGGACCAGGATGGAATTGGAGTAAGCGCCGGTGGGACCATCCCGAAAGGAAAGTTGTTTGTTCAGCCCGGCGCGATTCACGCCACATTCCGCGTCTATGGAAACAGCCCGGCCATCATTCGTTCTTACAAAATGGATTGCTCTTCCTGGCCCTTCATCGGTAGCGAGGATTCCAGGCCCAATCTCACGCTTCCGCCCGGCACAACCAAGGTTTTTACTTGTGTGCCGAATATTACGACTCCGAATCAATATGCGCAGCTCGAAGACCCCAGGCAGACCCGCACGATTGAACTGACCAAGCCGATTGACTTCAAGCTGCGTGTCGTTTATGAAGACATGTTTCATCGCATCGAGACAAAAGATTTCTGCTTCTCAAACCAGCCAGATTGGGACCACACCCACCTCAGAAGCTGCGGAGAAGAACCGGCAAAAACAAAATAGGACTATTTTTAACTTGCGCTGGAAGGTGTTCATTCCCTTTTGACCGTCGTAAAAGTCGCGCTTATATTGCCCCTACCGTTGTTTCCGCGCAAGATTTGGACGGTCCCCACCCCTGACCGCGGTTTTCGCCAGGTTTGACGCGGGTCCGCGCGGATTTTGGTCGCTGGGAGGGCTTGTTAGTTCTACTCTCCTCCCCCCGGACAGTTTCGAGTTTCCAGTTTCGAGAAAGCGACTGCGGATTTCACAAATTGGGCAAATATCCAAATCCGTGTTCATCCGTGGCCGGTCCTGGCTAAGAACTAAAAGCTAAAGGCTAAGAGCTATACTTAGTCTATGCCCGCGAAAATATTGGACGGCAATACAATCGCCGCCGCCATCAAGGCTGAAGTGCAGGAAGAGGTGCGCAGCCTGGCCAAAGATGGACCGCGTCCGGGACTGGCGGTGATACTCGCCGGCCACAACCCTGCCTCGGAGATCTATGTCCGCAGCAAGGTGAAGACCTGCGAGGAGATGGGCATCCACAGCGAGAAGCTCACCCCGCCCGATAGCGTCTCGACCGA
>QIAW01000394.1:5076-6180 GCA_003225655.1 Acidobacteriota bacterium | reverse complement strand
TCGCCCAGTGCTCTTCGACACCCAGAGCCATGGCAAAGGCAAGAAATTTTTCAAAGGTGTTGGGCGGCATGGTGCGCAGGCGGTCGCCATCCACGCGGGCCATGAACTCCTGAAAGCCGCGAATGCGCACGGTGGTGCGCGCCCCTTCCAGAGATTTGGCGGGCATGATGCGGAAAAAGATGAAGACGATGGCCAGCGCCGCTGCGATCGCAATCACTGCCGGCACCGGGGAGAGAAAGAAATTCGCCGCGCCGGTCCATTGCAGCAGCACGAAGGGAGCGGCGATCACCAGCACGCCCATGATGCTGTAAGCCCCGGCAGACTCGGGATCCAGGCCGTACATGCCCTTTTCTTTGAGCGCCGCCATGATGTCGTGCCTCACCATGGGCAGCACCTTGTAGAACTGATATTTCAACGATGAAAGCCGGACCTCGCTTCCGCCCTGAAACATGTTTTCCAGCATCACACGCTCGTGCGGCGTCAGTCCCTGCCACTGGTTCATAGGCTTGAGCAGGTGGAAGACGTAATCTTTACCGCTCGTGAGCAGATGCTTCTCGGTAATCTCTTCGATCTTGATGTATCCGCGCACGGCGAGATCAATAATCGTCGAGGTCACGTCGCGGGGGTGAACGCTATCGCCGATCATGGCGCCGGTTTCGGCGGGAGTCATGTCTTTGGGCGGCTCGTACATAGGCGCCACTGAAATGCCGGGATTGGGGTCACGTCCCATCCAGAACCACATGCTGTACATCACCGCGAAAGCGAAGATAGGAAGGAAGATGATGGGATTGCTTTTGAAAAACCAGCCCAGCCTGGTCAGAAACCCCGGCTCGCTCACAATACCCTTGGGAATATAGATATCGATGGTCAGCCCGCCGCGCATGTTAAGAGGATTCGTCGTCTCAAAATACGCCTGCCGGCCCTCAATTCGTGAAGTGGCTTCGCGATCATGGGAGCCGTAGGTTCCGGTGAATGCCTGCACGCGCAATCCCGCATCCGCGGCCTTGGGCGGGAGAGAGACGACCGCGCCGGCGTGATCAATCGGCACCGGCCAGTCGTTGCCGGTCACGTTCCAATAGAATTCGTCGAATTCGGGAAAATGCC
>QIAW01000394.1:0-5036 GCA_003225655.1 Acidobacteriota bacterium | reverse complement strand
TTGGAAGTCTTGGTTTCCAGCTCGCTCCCATTTTCATCTTCCGCCTTCAGGACATCGAGAAACAGCGTGTAATGCGAGCCGTTCGGCCCAGGATACTCGATGGGAATTCTGCGGTAGATGCCGTGATACTCCCCCACGAAGACGCACGTGATGCGCTCGGTCACTAGCGATGTGCCGTTTTCTTCAATCAGGATGGAGGACGAATAGTCAGAAATATT
The DNA here is from genome assembly GCA_003225655.1 of Acidobacteriota bacterium. Taxonomy (GTDB): domain Bacteria; phylum Acidobacteriota; class Terriglobia; order Terriglobales; family Acidobacteriaceae; genus QIAW01. The sequence continues at coordinate 4,818 of QIAW01000394.1, read as the reverse complement.
CCAACTGCGAGCGTGCGCGGGCAGCACGGAAGATAACAGAAGCAAAAGTGGCAAAAACAGAACTCGAGGGACCCGAAATTTTGACGGCAATTTCATACCTCCGCGTCTCTGCGCCTCCACGGTAATTCGTAATCCGTGTTGAATCTTTGGCTTGAGCAATTACGTAAACTTAACCTCGACGTTCTCCCGTTCTGCCGCCGGGGCCTCGAAGAACTGTTTCGGGGTGAAGCCGAACATTCCGGCCAGGATGTTGGTTGGGAACGAGGCGATCTTGGTATTCAGGTCGCGCACCACGGCGTTGAAATAACGGCGCGAGTTCTGGATGTCATCTTCCAGTTGGCTCAGTTGCTGCTGCAGGTTCTTGAACTGCTCCGACGCCTGCAACTGCGGGTAGGCTTCCGCCACTGCCAGCAAACCCTTCAGCGCCATGGTGAGCTGGCCTTCAGCCTGGGCGCGGTCGGGTGCCGAGGTGGCTGACATGGCAGCCGAGCGGTATTTGGCGACGTTTTCGAAGGTGCCTTTTTCGTGGGCGGCGTATCCCTTGACCGTCTCCACCAGATTGGGAATCAAATCGTGGCGGCGCTTGAGCTGCACATCAATATCGGACCAGGCAGACTCGGAGCGCACCCGCAGTTGCACCAGGCCGTTGTAGATCATGACCAGCACTCCGGCGATGACAACCAGCAGGATAATAAAGATCAGCACGATGCCCATGTTTTTTCTCCTCTTCAGCCGCGGCGACCGGCATTTGTTCGTGAAGTTGTGGAACCCAGTCCTTCGAACCTGGCTTTTAGAGTTCAAAGATGAATTTATCCAGATGAGGCAACGGTACCATAGTGGAACGGACTCCGGCAACGCGCCGCGGGCAGGCAAAATGACGGATTGCAATGGGGTGTTTGCAACTGTTCCCCGGGTTGCAGTTTCCCCGCCAATCATCCGCAGCAGATTAAGGTTGATTGATCACCACGGAGGCACGGAGACACGAGGTTAATGGAAGAGGATATCCACGTTCCGGACACGCCGTCACCGCCGGTTTTCTGGGCCGGGACCCTTTACGCCTTTGATTGCCGCCACAGGTAACCCACGTTGATGCGTATAATACCGCAGCAACGTTTGAGTACAGTGAGTAGTGCGCTGCCGACGTTGCGGAGGTACAGTTGAAGATGAAATCCAGGCTTTCTCCACGAACACCGCCGATCATCCGCAGGACTTCAGCTCCGGTGGCGTTCGCGCTTCTGCTGATCGCCCTCGGCGCCACGCCGGCATGGTGCCAGGCCGGCTCCGGCAAGCCAGCCAAGTCGAAGGAGCAGGTTGAGGCTGACAAAGAAAAGAACAAGGAGAGTGAAGCTGAGAATGCACTGAAGGCAAAGTACGATGCCGCCGTGCAGGAAAAAAATTGGCCGGATGCGGAAAGCACCGCGAGCCAGTTGATCGCGCAGCACCCGGAAAACTGGAAGTATCAAAAAAAGCTGGGCGACATGCAGCTCAACCAGGGAAAGTATGAAAAAGCCCTGGCCACGTACGAGAAGACCATATCTGCGGCCCAGAGCGAAGCCGCGCCCAACGGCGACCTGGCGGCCACCAAAATTGCCGTTGCCCAGATGCTGACCTCGGAAGGCAACAGCTATCTCAAGTTGCGGAAGAACGAGGAGGCGCTTGCAGCGTTCAGCAAGGCCGCGGAGATGTCGCCCAACCCCGGCGTCGCGTATTTCAATCTCTGCGCCACCCAATACAACATGGGCCACACCGAGGGTGCACTCGCAGCCTGCGACAAGGCGATTGCCGCTGATCCTAAGAAAGCGGACGCGTACTTTATTAAAGGCTCAATCCTGCTAGCAGAGAGCACAACCGATGCCAAGGGAGTGCTCACCCCGCCGGCGGGAACCGCTGAGGCGCTGAAAAAATATCTGGAACTCGCTCCTGATGGCGGACACGTAGAGGATGTTAAGCAGATGCTCGGATTCATCGGCGTTAAAGTTGAGACCACGTACAAAGAAAAACAGAAGTAATTCAATAAAGCCATTGCATGCCTAACCCGCCACGCTCCGGACATGCCGTCACCGCCGGTTTTCTGGGCTGGACGCTCGACGCCTTCGACTTCTTCATCGTTATCTTTCTCTACGACACGCTGGCTGCACAATTTCATGTAAGCAAGGGCGCGATTATCGCCACGCTGACGGGCACTCTGGCCATGCGTCCGGTGGGGGCGCTGCTGTTCGGCTTGCTGGCCGACCGTTACGGACGCCGCCTGCCGCTGATGGCCAACGTAATCTACTTTGCCGTGATTGAAGTGCTTTGCGGCTTTGCGACTAACTATCCTACGTTTCTGGTTTTGCGCATCCTGTTCGGCATCGGCATGGGCGGCGAGTGGGGCGTGGGCTCATCGCTAGCCATGGAGAGCGCCCCTCCACGCTGGCGCGGCATGTTCTCCGGAATTCTGCAAAGCGGATACTCCTGGGGATACCTTCTGGCCTCCGTGGCCGCGCGCGTGATTCTGCCACACTGGGGATGGCGCGCTATGTTCTGGACGGGAGGAGTTCCCGCCTTGCTCGCGCTCTACGTTCGCACCCACGTACCGGAATCGAAGGCCTGGGAGCAGCACCGGGTGCCCAGCGTGAAGGCCATTTTCTCTTCGGTGACGGCATACTGGAAAAGTTTCATCTACCTGATGCTGCTCATGACCTCGATGCTGTGCCTCTCGCACGGCACGCAGGACCTTTATCCTGACTTCCTGAAAACGGAACACAAAATTGCGGTCAACACGGTCTCTTACATCGTGATCTTCTATAACGTCGGCGCAATTTTTGGCTCGGTGATTTTTGGACACCTCTCCGAGCGCCTGGGCCGCCGCCGCACCATGGCTGCCGCGCTCCTGCTCTCGCTCGCCGTGATTCCACTTTGGGCTTTTTCCTACGGACTCTATAAGCTGGCCCTGGGAGCATTCCTGATGCAGGTGGGGGTTCAGGGCGCGTGGGGAATTATTCCGGCACACCTCAACGAGCTTGCCCCTGATACCGCCCGCGGACTGATTCCCGGTCTGGCCTACCAGCTCGGCATTCTGTTTGCCTCTCCGGTGAACCAGGTGGAGCATCATCTTTATCTCCACGTAGGATACCGTTGGGCCCTCGGCGGATTCGAACTCGCCAACATCGTGATGCTCTGAAGTGATTCCCCTTGAAAGCATCAGTTTCATCTCTGAGGAAGTCATCTCTGCAACACAGATGATGAAATCGCCTTGGATACGAACCCGAAAGGAAGAAAGTCGCCCGCCTCATAGAGCACCAACGATCCCTTTGCAACCAGCTTTTGCATTGCTGGATCTTCCCAGGAGTATTCCATCGTTCCTTCCCGCATCTGTAACAAATTAATTGCTGGCGACACTACTACTATGTAAGTGGCGTGGAAGGTCAATCTGTCACACTTACATCGGTTATAATGTAGGCCTTCCCCCCGGAATGGCGCTGTTGGACTGTAATTGACCGCGCCTACGGTTTTGAATCAAAAAAATCCAAATGCAAAGGCAGGTATTCATGAAGAGAACTTGGGCAGTAGTCTGTTTAGTAATCTTGACCCTCGCTGTAGTGAACTCCGCGCAGGCCAGCGATTTCGGCGGCGTTTACGTCGGAGTGAATTTGGGCGGCGCCTCTGGCGGCTCGAACGCAACAACAACCACAATTTTCAGTCCAACCGGCTATTTCGCCATGACCAGTCCCCCGGCGATTGCCATTGCCGGAGCACAGAAACTGAGCCCCAGCAGCGCTGTCGGTGGCGGTCAGGCGGGTGGCAACTTTCAAATCGGTCCTTTCGTCCTTGGAGGAGAGATTGATTTTGGCCACATGCAGTTGAGCAAGCAGCAAAGCAAGTCAGGAATTTATCCCTGCTGTCCAACCACAGGGTTTACGGTCACGCAGTCGGTCAGGACCGATTGGCTGTTCACCGCGCGGCCTCGCGTCGGTGTGGCTTTCCATCGCGTCCTGTTCTATGGCACCGGCGGCCTTGCCGTGACCAATTTCGACTACAAGGCACGGTTTGACGACACATTTGCGACGGCCACTGAGAACGGCCGGGTGAATGAAAACAGAAAAGGCTGGATTGCCGGTGGCGGCGTTGAGTTTCGCATCGCGCACCATTGGTCAGTCAAGGGCGAAGTTCTTCATGCCGATTTTGGCAGTGTGACCACCACGAGCACCAATCTCATGGCCTTCACTCCGCCGATTGCGTTCCCTACAAACGTCTGGACCCATCACGCCAGTCTCAAGACGACCATCGGCCGCATGGGCATTAATTTCCGCTTCTAAGCTACACCGGCGGCTGCCGCAATATGGTAGCCGCCTTTCTTCCTTTCCGTTCTTCTTTAGCGATCATCCATTGCCGCGTTCAGGTATACTCTTGCACTTCGGAGAATCCCATGCCACGCTGGACCCGCCGTCATCTACTCAAAACAGCCCTGGCCGCTTCTGCCGGAGCGGCCACAGCAAACGCAGCTCTGCCACTATCAGCCGGGGGAAAAGCGCCGACAGACTCGGCAAGCAAACCCATAACGCCATCTTCACCAGGGCCGGCCGGCGCATCTTCGTCGCCGCGCGAACGTCTGCTGCTTGATTTCGGGTGGCGCTTCCAGTTCGGCCACGCCGATGATGCGGCCAAAGACTTTGGCTACGGCGCCACGCGGCGCGGAGGGCAATTCGCCAACTCCGGTAATTTTCTGCCGGTGACCGCGCTGAAGTTCGATGACAGCGGATGGCACGGCATTGATCTGCCGCACGATTGGGCGGTGGAGCTTCCCTTCCAGGAGACGCCTGCTGTGCTTCCCCACCA
>QIAW01000395.1 GCA_003225655.1 Acidobacteriota bacterium | reverse complement strand
TTTCCGCTGATGGCGGTAATGACGCGGTCGGTTTGGATGACGGTGCCGACGGCGATCCACGTCTGAGGGACGCCGTCGCGAACGAGCGTATCCATGCCCATGAAGTGGACCCAGGCAGCGGTGATAGGACGTCCGATCAGGATGGTATCGCCAACACTGAAGCTGGAGGTGTCACTTACATGGAAGGACATCGCGCCGGAAGGGACATAGGAGTCAGTCATGGAAACGGAGCTACCCACGGTGGTCCAGGAACCGGCGCCGGCGACGGAAAAGGCAAGATGAGGCGCGCCGCTGGTCATATTTAAAGTCGTGCCACCCGAACCTGAGCCGCTGCCGCGCAGCACCACTCCGCCCACGTGAAGGTTGAGTGTGCCGTTCACGTTGTAAGTTCCGGGAGCGAGCAAGACCGCGCCGCGGAAACCGTTGGAATCGGGCGAGCGGCTGGCGACGGAATCAATAGCTGCCTGAATGCGAGCGGTGTTGTCTCCACTGGCGGGACTCAAGTTGGAAACAACCGGCACCGACGGTAAGGCCACGCCGCCGCCTTGATAACCGGCAAAAGAAAAATCCATGATGCGGTTGCCGTTGCTGTCGGTCTTGTAGTGCAAACGCCCGTCAGAGCCGACCGTAACCCAGGTTGATGTCTGCGCCACCAGCATGGTGGTGGTTGCGAGCAGCAGCACCAAGACCGGTGTAGAGATAAATCCCTTTTTCATCCATTCCTCCGTTGTTTTTTGCTCTCCGCTTACAACTCGTCGTGCCTGGTTTTGTTGTCTTTAAATTTCTTGTCTTAAGTTTGTTGCCTTTTAAGATGAATGCGGTCCATGACTACCTGAGCGGCAGAAATAGACCGCATTCCTTAGGGCCGTTGGTCCGCACACCAATGGCCCAAACTTAAAACAGCTCCAAGCCCAGTGGTATTTCTCTGGGCGATCCCGTTTCGCGGGACTGCTGTTGTTCTCAGGTAGAGACCTAGCAAGCTACGTCTCTACCGATGACCGTTCTACTACTGCGCGTCTACTACTGCGCGATGAAATTGCATACCCGCAATGTCCCGCCGGGTGTGGTGTTAACCTTTGCTCCCCAATGATCGAGGCTGGTCACCGTGTTCTGCTCGGTGCGGAAGGCGAAGTTAGTTCCCACCGTCTGCTCTGTCCCGCCCGCGGGCGTTACAAAGATGGAATACGTATGCGACGTCACGTTGATCGCCAGGCGGAAGTGGAAGGTGCTGCCGCCGGTATAGTGGACTGCCGAGTCCACATAGCTGCCGCCGTTGCGCGCCTGGATGACCCCAGTCGCTGAAAAGGCAACGATGTTGGCGAAGCCGGTGTTGACGGTCTGCGCCCCTTTCGATATCCCTACCGTAGAGCCCTGGGCGGAAATTGATGGAGTGGCGTCAAAAGTTGCGGTGAAGGTCCCGCTGTGGGAAGGGAAGGCCGTATTGTTCCAGGCGCCGGTTGCAGTTGCGGTGGTGCAGATGACCGGATTCACAGTGATCTGAACACTGGTGCTGTGGCTGAGACTGCCGTTGGTCCCGGTGATTGTGATCGTGCCCGAGGCCGCTGTTGCCGAAGTTGAAACGGTCAGCGTTGAATTGCCAGAACCAGTGACAGACGCCGGATTGAAAGTGGCTGTCACCCCTGCAGGCAAGCTGCCGGTGCCGAGCGCTACGCTTCCGCTGAAGCCATTGAGCGCGCCGACGGTTACCGTGTAGCTGGTTCCACTACCTGCGGTCACGGTTTGCGATGCCGGCGAAGCTGCCAGCGAAAAATCGGGATTGACGGGAGTATTCACGATTAACGTTACTGTCGCGCTGCTGGCGAGGCTTCCGCTGGCGCCGGTAATGGTGAGCGTGTAAGTGCCGGCCGGAGTCGAAGTGGCAGAGGTGGCAATGGTGAGCGTAGATGGCCCGGAGCCGCTCACTGAGGCCGGACTGAAAGTTCCGCCGGCGCCTACCGGTAATCCGGAGATGCTCAGCGCCACGTTGCCGGTGAAACCACCGGAGGGCGTAATTGTAGCTGTGTAGGTTGTGCTGCCGCCTGCGGTTATTGTTCGCGATGCAGGAGAAGCTGCCAGAGAGAAGCTGGGTACTTGAGCGGTGCAGGCGCTGCTGCTGTATCCAATATTCGTGAGCGCGGCGGGACCAAGTCTTTCGCAGAGCTGCGCCAAGTAAAGGCTCGATGGAGTGACATGGGCGCCGAGAGAATCGTAGACACCGTTTGGCTCAATGGTGCCATCGCCACCCGGACGAGCGGCGCTGGTCACGGCGCCGACGCAGCCGATGCACCAGTTCTCAGTTCCCGGAGGCTGTTGCACCAGGAAAAACGGAGTGGTCACGTTCCAGGCGACGGACCATCCCGTCGTCCAGCCGTGGCCGGAGCCCAGTACGCCACGATCGCGATAGGAGATGCCCTGAGTACCGGAGGGGGCATTGGGAATCGACAAACCATCGGAGAGGATTCCCGTAGTCCAACGCATGTGCGGCGAAACACCAGCGTGTTGTGTGCTGGTGCAATTCAAAAAGACGAAGGGGCCGGTGCCTTCCGCCATGGTGCTGAAAGGAAACGAACCCTGGCCGTCAGAGACGCACTTGTTGAACAAGATCTGCGTACCCGTGCCGTTGAAATCCTCTGGGCCGGCAGCGGTGGTGTGGGCGATGGTGTGGGGGAGGGAAACTCGGTCTAGGGTCAGACGTTTGGCGCCGTGGGATACGAAGACACCGTTAATAGTGTCTTGCGCGACCACGTCGTTGGCCCAGCCATCGATCACCGCGTCGAAGTTCACCAGCATGTATTGCGGAGTGGTGATATCGGTGTCGAGCGGTTGTCCTACGACGCGGAGGTGCTCCAAGCCCACCTGCGAAATACGGCCGGGAAATGTGTAATGGGCCATGGTGCCCACGGGAGTGCCGAGAAACTTGGAATCAAAAGAATCGGTCAGTGGAGCGTCGAGTGTAATCTGGTTTCCAGAGATCGCTTGGATTACGCGGTCGGTGGTGATGTGGCTGCCGGCAGCGATCCAGGTCTGGTGCGTGCCGTTGCGGACGAGAGTATCCATTCCCATGAAATGGATCCAAGACGAGGTTACGGTACGGGTAATCAAAACCGTGTTGCCAACGCTGAAGCCCGAGGTGCTCGAGACATGAAAAGAGTTGGTGCCGGAAGGCACATAGGAGTCGGTAATATTCACCGAGCCGCTGGTCTGCCAGGTTCCCGAGCCGTGAATCTGGATGAACAGATGAGGACCGTTGGTAAGATTCACAGTGGTGCCACCGGAGGAAGATCCGCTGCCACGCAGAACCACGCCGCTGGAGTTGATATGCAAGGTCCCATTGCAATGGAAGGTCCCCGGCGCCAGAAGTACGGCGCCCCGGAATCCGCCCGATAGCGGCATCCCTGAGACTGAGTTGATGGCGTTCTGTATCGCAGTGGTGTCATCCCCACCCGACGGATTTACGGTTACTTTGACGGGGACGATAGGCAGGGCAACACCACCGCCCATGTAACCGGCCCAGGAGAAATCCATAATATGGTCGCCATTGGGCAGAGTTTTGTATTGAAGCTTGCCATCGGGACCGACAGAGACCCACTGGCTGGTCTGAGCGGGAGCATTTAAAGCCAAAGAAAGCAAAGTCACCAACAAGCCTGAAGACAACAGGCGCCTGAACCTGGTCATAAGTTGCTGATCTCCGTATCTGTAAATGTCGGAAAAACCTTCTCGTTGCACTGCGTAAGCTCGACTCGGTGGCTTTTGGAAGCTACGTCCGCGTAGTTGTGCCGATCATGCTGCCGAGCGCATAAGTTGGCTTGAGGGGTTTTACTGTTTTAGAGCCCAGGCTGGGAAGTCCACTTATGTCTTAAGACGTTACCAGACGTTAACCGCAGTTAAAAGTCTATTGTTTTTAATAGGTTATCTGATGAGAGTAGCGGACTTAGCGAATCACCACTCGATCCAGGTCGGGGGCGTAGCCATGGTCGTTATAGAACTTGATGCTGTTGCTGCCAGCCTTGAGGGGTACTGTAACAGAAGCCTTGGCAACCTCATGCCAATATTTTCCGGTGAGTGGGAGCTCAATCGCGGGGTCGTCGTTTACGCTTATAAAGAAAGACCTGCTGCCTTTGAGCAGATAAAAGACCATCATCTGGTAGTTTCTAGTTTTGGCGGCGGTGATGTTGTTCAAAATCAGGTAGTTACGCCCTAGCTTTCCAATGCTGCGCACGCTTGTGCGACCTGAGCAGCGGGCGCAAGGAAAAGGTCCGGTAATTCCATTCATCGTGTTGCCGGCGGCCTCGGCCTCGTAGCTTTTGCCATCTTCGGCTGCCACGGGACGCGACGTTTCAGCGCGCGGCGCGACACGTGTTTCAGCACTCGGCTCAGCACGCGTTTCAATCGGCGCTTCAGCACGTGCTGTTACCTGAGTAGCAGAGGGTTCGCGCTCCGGAGAGTGCAGCCAGCGATAAGCCAAGAAACTGGTCGCGACCATGAGGGCCCCTACGACGCAACCGGCGGCAAACCAGAAGACAATCAGGCGGCGCCAGGATTTTGTTCGATCTAGTAGGGCTGTGTCAAGACGCGCAGTGATGATGTTGTTGCCGAGCTGCCGTGGAGCAGCATTCTCGAGAGACTGGCCATCACGTGGTCTTAATGAGGTGTGTGCTACGGGAGTAAGGCCAGCAGAGGCGTGCATACCATTTTCGGGGGCGACGCGAATGAAGCGAGGGACAAACTTTCCCTTGGGCAACTCGATGCGAATGGGCGAATCGGCCAATTCGGTTGCGTAGACTTCCTGCAGCTTGTCGCGCAGGTCTCCGGCGCGGCGGCGGACGCTGGCGTCTTCGGTGGGAGAATAATCCGCGGGACGGCCGAATGCTTCAACCCCAATCAGGGACTCACAGAGCTCCTTGCCGCGTCCGGCAAACTCCATTTCGCAGATGTAGCGCAGAAAGTTGCGCAGTTGGTCGGCGCGAAAGAAGGTCGCGCTTCGCAGCACCTCGTCCAGCGCCTCGTGCTTCTCTGTGGGACTGGGGGAGATGGATGACATCTTTGGCCATTTTCTCACGGTCTCAAGCGGGGTTGGCGCCGTTTTATGCATTGAATTGCTTGGAACACGGGCGCATGAACAACCCAGAGTGGTTCCTGAATGGAAGGTCAAGACTCCGTGCGGAGAGCCGTGCGCTGCTTTCGCCAAGTACGGTAGGTGCTCTCGGTAGTGTAGTCAAGGCGAAAATGCTAAAGAGAGTATTCGAGAAAACTAAAAGAAGAATTGCAAGCTGGCCACGGCTCCAGATTTCTCGATTTCAGCATTATTCGAACTGTTGCCGGCGCTAGGTTGTAACCTCCTCGAGCCCCGGAACCTCGGCTTCCGTGCCGCTTTCTTCCGCTGCCAGCGCCACGTGTTTCCGCGCCACGAGCACGTAAATCGACGGCACCACGAACAACGTGAACAACGTTCCGATGATCATGCCGCTGACCAGCATGATCCCGATGCTGTTACGCGCGCCGGCCCCAGGACCGGTGGCAAGCACAAGAGGGAAGTGGCCGACCACGGTGGCGGCAGTGGTCATGAGAATCGGGCGCAGCCGGGTCGAGGCTGCTTCAATCACCGCAGCCAGTTTTCCTTTTCCTGTTTCCTGGAGGTGGTTGGCAAACTCCACGATGAGGATGCCGTTCTTCGACACCAGACCGACCAACGTGATCAATCCCACCTGGCTGTAGATGTTGAGCGTTGTCAGCCCCATGAAGGAAAACAACAGCGCCCCGGAGATGGCCAACGGCACCGAGCCGGCAAGGATGATGAAAGGATCGCGGAAGCTCTCAAACTGTGCCGCCAGCACCAGATAAATCAGGACCGCCGACAGCAGAAAGACGCCGAGAAACTTGCTGCCTTCGGTGCGAAGCTGACGCGACTCGCCGGCGTAGTCGACGGTGAAGCCCTGCGGCAAGATTGCTTTGGACTGGTCCTCGAGGAAGCGCAGCGCCTGGTCGAGCGAAACCCCCGGCGGGATCACGCCTTGAATCCGCACCGCATTGAGCTGCTGGAATTTGTTCAGTTGTCTCGGCTCGGTGGTAGTTTTCAGGGTGGCGAAGGTTGACAGCGGAACAAGCTGGTTATCGGATCCTTTGACGTAAATCTGCGCCAGTTGATCGGGCGTCAGACGTTCCACACGCTTGACCTGGGGAATGACCTTGTAGCTTTGACCCTGGATGCTGAACCGGTTGACATAATTTCCGCCGAACAGGGTGGAAAGATCTTTGCCGGCCTGGCTCAGGTCAACGCCCTGGGAGCGGAGCTTGTCGCGGTCGAACACGACCTCGGCCTGCGGCTGGTCGAACTTCAGGTCAGAGTCGGCGTAGATAAATATGCCGCTCTGGAACGCCTTGCCTACAAGCTGGTTGGCGAACTGGGCGAGCTGTTGCGGCTCTGCCGCCGAAGCAATTACGAAATCAACCGGGAAACTCCCACCACCCGGCAGCGGTGGTGGCGTAAGCGGAATCACGCGGACGCCGGCAATCTTCGACAACGGTCCGGTTGTTGGCTCCAGGGCTTGGTCACCATGCCACCGAAGCCGCCTGTGGGGTCGGTGATCTGAAAGATGCTCTCGCTCTCAGGCATCGAGTGGTATACGTCGTAGATCTCAGACGTGTATAGCTTGGTCTGATCGAGTGTGGAGTTGGGGGAAGCCTGGATCACCCCGAAGACCACACCCTGGTCCTCGGCTGGCGCCAGCTCCCGCTGCGAGAACATATAAAACGGAACGATCAACAGCGCCACAATCACCCACACGGTGAAAACCACGGGCCGGTATTGCAACGTGCCGGCCAGGGTCCGCGTATAAGCGCTACGCACGCTGTCGAAGCGGCGATTAACCCAGCCCGCAAAGCCGCGCTCGGTATCTCCGGCACGCAGCAACTTCGAACCCATCATCGGTGACAACGTCAGCGCGACAACTCCCGATATGATGACCGCTCCCGCGAGGGTGAACGCGAATTCGCGGAACAGCGCGCCGGTCAACCCGCCCTGGATGCCCACCGGGGCATAAACCGCGGCCAGGGT
>QIAW01000018.1 GCA_003225655.1 Acidobacteriota bacterium | reverse complement strand
TGCGCACAGTCCAACGCTGGGAAAAGAAGGAAGGCCTGCCAGTGTACCGGCACCAGCACGATAAATTGGGCTCGGTTTTCGCTTATCAAACGGAACTCGCCGCCTGGTTCAAGAGCCGGCAGCACACCACGGCCGCGACGGAAAAAGAAGACGGCAAGATCAGGTTGGCGGTGCTCCCCTTCGCCAACCTCAACGCCGGCCCCGAAGAAGACTACTTCAGCGATGGCTTAACGGAAGAGATGATCACCCAGATAACCCGGCTGCAGCCCGGACGCCTGGTGGTAATTGCCCACGATACCGCCATGCACTATAAGACCAGGAACAAACCACTCGAGCAGATGAAACAGGAATTAGGGGTCGACTACGTTCTGGTGGGAAAGGTACGGCGGGCAGAGCAGCGTGTACGCATTACGGCGCAACTGGTCGAAGTGGAAGACCAGACGCAGTTGTGGGCTGAAACCTACGAGCGCGATCTCTCTGACATTCTTGCGCTGCAGGCCGACATCGCCCAGGCGATAGCGAAAGAGATTCACCTGGTGCTGCATGGCTCTGAGAGTACACGGCTCTCTGATTTGCAGCGCGGCGGCAGCCGGGTTCATCCTGCAGGTTACGACGCCTATCTCAAGGCCAGATATCATCTGCACGAAATGCTGCCGGCTTCGATCAGCAAAAGCATTGAATATTTCGAGCGCGCCGTTCAGCAGGATTCGAAACACGCCCCGGCGCACTCCGGCCTGGCCAGCGCTTACGCGCTGCTGGCCATCGCTCCTTTTGACATGCTGCCGCCACATCAAGCTATGCCGAAAGCCGAGGCGGCGGCGAAACGGTCCCTGGAACTGGATGATTCCTTGCCCGAGGCGCATACTGCATTGGCGCTGGTCCATCATCATTACCATTGGAAGTGGAAGGAAGCCGAGGTCGGCTACCTGCGGGCGATCGAGCTCAATCGCGATTACGCTCCCGCACACCTATGGTATTCGTGGCTGCTGCTTGTCCTGGGAAGAAATAAAGAAGCGGTCGGCGAAATTGAGCAGACGCTGGTCATTGTGCAGGAGAGTGATCCGCGACGCATGGTGGCCGTGCATGCCACGCGTGCAGGAGCTTACTATCTGGCGCGGCAATATAAGCAGGCGGTCGAGGAGGCCGAAAAGGGCCTGGAGCTGAATCCCAATCACTTCATGCTGCATTACATGATGGGCCGGGCCTACGCGCTCATGAACATGAATGCCAAGGCGATTGCCCAGCTCAAACCCAAAGGAATTCCGGCGGGCGAAATCCCTTTGCTTGATGCCGCCCTTGGACTCGCCTGTGCCGTGGACGGCCAGCGGGAACAGGCAGCAAAAAAATTAGAGGCGTTGAAAGCGCTGGCGAAGAAACGTTATGTACCGGCAACCTACTTCGGAATGCTTTACGGCGGGTTGGGCGACATCAAGCAGGCGATCGAGTGGCTGGAAAAGGCATGCGAAGAGCGCGCCGACGGCTTGCTGTGGCTGAATGTGGACCCGATGCTGGATGGGATCCGCTTGCTTCCGCAATTCAAAAGTTTAATTTCGCGGATTGGGTTGGCGAAATAAAACAGCTCCAAGCTCCGGATATGGACATTCTGCTCAGTGAAATGCTGGGCCCACAAGAGCGGGCGCCTTGGAATCGTAGTTATGGCTTCAATTCCAGCTTGAAGAGAGTATCAGCGCGCTACGGAACCCGGAGCGAGCACCAGCCAACGGACCACACCCAGCAACGTGAGCGCGGTCAAGTAGTAAGCCGTTGTCTTTGGACTAGGATCAGGAGGCGCGTCTTTGGTGAAGAGCCGCCATGCTGCGCCCGCGGCGACAAGAATAAACAGCTCTTGTTGCAAAAGCAGCCACAAGGCCAGTGAAGCTCCGATGATCACCATGCGCTCGGCTTTGCTGAGCGCCAGAATCGCGTGGCCGCCATCGAGTATGGGCACCGGGATCAGGTTCAGGATATTCAGCCACGCGCCGACTTGTGCCAGCGCTGCCCATATCCGGTCGTGCGTGTGGAACCAGAGCAGGGCACAGACGGCGGCGGCAAACCATCCGGCCAGCGGTCCCGCAAGACTCACGGCGGCCCGGGTTTCGAGTGGAACCCCCAGCGCCCCCCAGCGCACATAGGCTCCCAAACCGGGAAGAAAAACCGGCATCTCCGCGGGCAATCCGCGGCGCTTGACGTCAATGAAGTGGCCCATCTCATGGATCAAAATCATCAGCGCAAAGCCGACGCCGAATTTTGGTCCCCATAGGGCCCAGTACAGGCCGATGAAGGCTGCAAAGCTGAAGAGGAATTTCAGTTTGAAGAGAATGAACAGCAGTCCCTTGAACTTGGCCAGAATAACTGCAAGAGGACCCAGGGGCGCCAGCCGCTTTGCCCATTTGCTCGTAGCGCTGGGCGCTTGCGGCGCCGCAGCCCTTTCTTCGAGCAGCCGTTCATGTTCTCGCCCTTGGACTCCAGTCGCTTTGCCTGTGAGGCCAGCCGGTCGATCTCATCGGCATAGACCAGCGCCTGGCAGTTCTGGCAGACCAGCGCTCCAGGCGCCAGCTCACGCGAGCAGCGCCTGCAGTTTCGAATTAATGCGGGACTAAAGGTAAAGGCAGACATGCATGTACTTATTCGTATTATTTCACGAAGCGCGGCGTTGGAGAGTAGAGTGCGGCGAGCGGCGAAGTACAGCGTTCCAAGCCAAAGGCGGTAAATGCTCCCCGAGAGCGTGGCGGGCTAGGGTTTATGGGAGACGAACCAATCGGCAAGACACAATATCAGGCAGTATTC
>QIAW01000390.1:1156-3333 GCA_003225655.1 Acidobacteriota bacterium | reverse complement strand
CAGGTTCTCGTGGTGTTTTAGCGGTGTTCGCGCGATAACAAGGACAGGGCCATGGCATTCGGATTTGCAAATGCGCCGGCAGTTTTTTCAACCCCCGCGACTTCATTTCGGTCGCAGCAGGAGCTCAAGAGCAGCCTCCACCGGCAGCTACTCAGTAAAGTTGACCTCGAAAAACTGACCTCCTTGCAGGATGTGCGCGCTCGCACTCAAGTACAGAGCGTCATCTATGATCTGATTGGGGCGGCCAATGTCCCCCTCAGTGGCGCGGAAAAGGATCGGCTCTGCCGAGAAGTTTTGCATGAAGTCTTCGGTCTGGGCCCGCTGGAGCCGCTTCTTCAAGATCCTTCCATTAATGACATCCTGGTGAATACGCATCGCCAGGTTTATGTTGAGCGCGGCGGCCTGCTAGAGCTTACCGATGTTGTTTTTAAGGATGCAGCTCACCTGCGCCACATTATTGACAAGATCGTGTCCAATGTTGGCCGGCGGGTGGATGAGTCATCTCCGATGTGCGATGCCCGCCTGGATGACGGCTCTCGCGTTAACGTGGTGATCCCACCTCTCGCCGTTGATGGGCCTATCCTCTCGATCCGCCGCTTCGGCCGTATCCCGATCGGGGCGGAACAAATGCTGGCGACGCGCACTCTGACGCCCCCGATGTTGGAGTTGCTAAAAGGAGCGGTCAAGGCGCGGCTCAACATTATCGTCTCTGGCGGAACCGGGGCTGGAAAAACCACCCTGCTGAACGTTCTTTCCAGCTTCATCCCGGCCAGCGAGCGTATTGTCACGGTGGAGGATTCCGCCGAGCTGCAGCTACAGCAACCGCATGTTGTTCGGCTGGAATGTAGGCCGCCAAATATTGAGGGCAAAGGCGCCGTACGTCAGCGCGAACTAGTGACCAACTGCCTGCGAATGCGGCCCGATCGCATCATTGTCGGCGAGGTACGAGCAGGCGAAGCTCTGGACATGCTTCAGGCGATGAATACTGGCCACGACGGTTCACTCACCACCATCCACGCCAATAGCCCTCGCGACGCAAGTGCCCGTCTCGAAACCATGTCCATGATGGCGGATTTGAATCTACCGGAAAAAGCGATTCGACAACAGATCGCATCGGCCGTTTCTATCATCGTTCAAGTAGCGCGCCTGAGCGATGGATCCAGGCGTGTAACTCATATTTCTGAAATGACAGGCGTGGCCGACGAGATGGTGAGCTTGCAAGACATCTTTGTTTTTGAGCGCCTTGGTATCGGGCCGAACAATCGGGTTTTAGGGCGGTTTCGCGCCACCGGCGTGCGGCCGATGTTCGACGAACGGCTGAAAGTATCGGGCATCCAACTTCCCACCGGAATATTTGAGCATCGCTGCGAGGTTTAGCTTGGTTGTTAGCGTTTTCTTTATCGTCTTGATTGCCGCATTCGCTGCGCTGGCGTTTTTTACTGAGCCATCAAGAACCGACAAGCTCATTCACGCGCGGCTGGTTTCGCTGGACCAGAAAGTCACCAGGGATAGTGACGATGAGGGGGGGATTGTCAAAGAAATCACCTTCAGCACCATTCCTTGGTTGGATCATTTTCTGCGGGAAAATCGCCTCGCCAATGGCATTCAGTTATTGATCGAGCAAGCGGCCGTGAATTGGACGGTGGGCCGGCTCATCTTCGCAACCTTGAGTGCCATCGGCTTGGGCGCCGCTCTCGGCAATCTGTGGATCGCCCCAAGCTTGCTTGGATGGCTACCTGGCTTGGTAGTTGGGATGGGACCCTATTTACTTCTGGTGCAGAAGCGGAAAAGCCGGTTACGCCGTTTCGCCGCATTGCTTCCAGATGCGATCGATTTGATGTCGCGCAGTTTACGAGCGGGGCAGGCTTTGCCCTCCAGCTTGGAAATTGTCGGCCATGAACTGGCGGACCCAGTCGGTCTGGAATTCCGTAGAGCCGCCGACGAACAAAGCTTTGGGCTCCCATTCCGCGAGGCTTTGATTAATTTAAGCCGCCGCATCCCGCTGCCCGATCTACATTTCCTGGTAACCGCGGTTTTGGTGCAGAAGGAAACTGGAGGTAACTTGGTGCAAATCCTGGATAAGACCTCACACTTGATCCGGGAACGCGGTCGCGTCGAAGGGCAGATGCGTATCCGCACAGCCCAAGGCCGCATCACCGGTTGGGTGCTTTGCGGAT
>QIAW01000390.1:0-1115 GCA_003225655.1 Acidobacteriota bacterium | reverse complement strand
GACCCAATTAAAGGTCTGAGTTCGCATATGATGGCGCTCCTCATAATTTCCGCCGCAATAACCGCATTCATTTTTGGAGCGCTTATCGTCTTGTGGCTGGGCGCCAAAGAGCCCATTGAGGCGCGGCTCATGCAGGTATCGGCTCGCCAGCCGCTGGCATATCCCATGCTAGCCGAACGGCAATCTGTAGGATTCACCGAGATCGCAGCCGGAGTCACGGGTGCTCTAAAGCCGATCCGAGACCTGATCACCTCGAATGACGAAGATTTGAGCTTTCGCTTAGGTTTGGCCGGCTTTCGCAAGCCCGAGCATGTCGAGGTCTACGCGGCTGCCAAAATGCTGCTTCCGGTAGTCGCCATCGCTCTCTCCAGTTTTGCCGGCAGCAACATCCTGCCGGTTGCGCTCATCGGCTCCGCTCTAGGCTTCTTCGCACCAGATTTGGTGGTCACGCAATTAGTCACTCGTCGGCGAGAGATTGTGCGTACCAGCCTGCCCGATGCGGTTGATCTGTTGGTGATTTGCATGGAAGCGGGATTGGGCATCGATCAAGCCCTGGTTCGGGTGGGAGAAGAGATTAGGCTTACCTGCCCTGTACTGGCTGATGAGTTTCAAATCATCAACCGCGAACAGCGGGCTGGAAAGCCTCGGCTGGATGCTTGGCGAAGTATGGCGGAGCGGATAGATCTTGATTTCCTGCGTCAGTTTGTAGGCATGCTGGTGCAGACTGAGCGATTCGGCACGCCCATTTCAAGTGCCTTGGGGCAGTTTGCCGATAACCTGCGGACCCGCCGCCTGCAGGCGGCAGAAGAAATGGCGGCCAAAGCGGGAATCAAGCTGCTCTTTCCGCTTGTGATTTTTATTTTCCCCAGTGTTTTTGTGGTATTAGTTGTCCCGGCAATCTTCAACATTGGCAAGGCCTTGAGTTTTTTCTTGAACTAACTACCACCACTTAGGGAGGAGAAACAATGTCAGCTGGGCTTATCAGGATCATCGCAGCCGTTCTGGCGGTCGTGGTTATCGCGATTATCGTTGTGCGTCGTAAGCGCATGGCATCGCGGAGCCGAAAAGTCGCCTAGGGGATGCGCTGGCAGAAATCAAGGGCCCGAGCCTGGAAT
>QIAW01000389.1 GCA_003225655.1 Acidobacteriota bacterium | reverse complement strand
TGATCGGAAAATTCATTGCCAACGGTTAGCCCCACGCGATACGGCTCACCCATGGGAGAAATGAGATAGACACCGGCGATTTCCGGCTCCTCGCCTCCGTCATCGGCATAGGAGGGAACCTCCAGATCTTCACCGTGGGCATTCAGAATGGAACCATCTCCTTTGTAAAACCACTCGGGCTGGCAGCCGATCTCGCCGGCGGGTGGGCTGCCGGCGTCGAGACCCAGCCGGTACATACGGATGCTATCCGTAATCTCTTCCGGAGCGTGCTTGTGCATAGCGGATCGATTTTCCGCGCTGACCTTATGCGTGAGTCCGGTACCGCTGACCAGGCAGTGGGCGGGATCGTCCGGGTGGTCAAACGAAGGTAGCAGATGCCATTCGGAGCGTCCTTCGTAAATTGCGTCATAATCCAGAGTTTCGCTGCTCAACGCACGGCCCGCCAGCGAACTCAAGGGAACGGTTTGTTCAATCGCAGTCAGCGCCAGCGAATAAGCAGTGGCGTAGGATGCCAGCAAGCGCAGACGTGTATCCTCAACAACACCCAGGCGCCGGTCGCTTCCACGGACTACCTGTACAAGGTTCATTGCGGCGATAGCCCTGCTGTTAGTTTTTGGGCTGCGAGCATAGGACGCTTGAGCATCGTTTTGGTTGCGGACTTCCGGAATGGTACAGCCAATTCCAGGGCCGGTCAAATGTGCAAGCCCTGCATACCACACGGATTATCCTCGTACTGGCCCGACCTTATGAGTGCTAGAATTCCTTCATGGCAGACAAGTCGAATGCCGGTTTGACCAAGACATTGATCTCAGTTCTGAAAGGCTTGATGTCAGATGGCAGCCTGGCGCTTGGCTCGCGACTTCCCCCCGAACGGGAATTGGCAGAGCGATTTGGCGTCCATCGCAGTTCCTTGAGGCAAGCTTTGAAAGCTCTGGAGACCATAGGGGTTCTCACCCAGCGCGTCGGCGATGGCACCTATCTTACAAGCGATGCAGCCAGTATCTTGGGCGCTCCCCTCGAGTTCATGATCACAACCTTCGTGCCGCCCTCGATGCCATGAAAGCCAGCCGCCATGATCGCGTGGTGCGCGCACAACACGACCTCACCTTTCACGAAATCATTGCCCGGGCCTCTGCCAATCGGGTATGCCAGCGCATGTTTTCCGCCATCCATAAGGCTGCTATGAAAGGCATGAAGCTGACCACTTCCGTAGACAACTACAAAGAGACCATCCGCTTCCACGAAGCAATTTACAACGCCATCTGGCGGCGCGAACCCGAGGCAGCACGCCGGTACATGACGGAAGATCTGTTGAATGCCAAGGATCTGATTTCTTCCGTCAGCGAAAATCGCACCCGCAACGGGTCGGGTTCGCGTCTCATCTCCGAGCGCGTTTCAAGAATCACCCCGGCAGAATAACACTCACGAGCGATTCACCGGACACGAAACATCAACCAGCGTGTGTGGCGACGAAACCAAAAAGTGAATGGTAGACCCCAGTCTAAAGCACCGGACCGATCTTCCAGGGGACAAACTCATGATGTCCGAGCAACTCAGCTTTGCTCCAGTCCCAAAAGGGCAGAGTAGCTGCGTTCAAAGCAGAGTTCAGTCGCGTTGCAACGTGTCATTAGGTGAAATCGCAATTTCAGTGCAAGCGTTTACAGTGCTACAATTAATGCCCGAAAGAACTCACCCGTCAGGTGGCTGTGGGGGCCATGGGTGAAAATGCAAGTCAATAACAATCAAATAAAAAAAATAGAGATGCAAATTTCAGGCATCAACAGGAGGATCGTATGCGTTTGGTCAAAATCGCTGGCGCAATCGCGGTACTATTCGTTCTGGTGCTCGTCTCCGGTGTAGCGCTGCACGGCCAGACAGCGGTAGGAGAGGTCAACGGAGTTGTCACGGATGCGCAAGGCGCTGTGGTAGCGGATGCGGCCGTAAAACTCACCAACCAGGCAACCAAGATCGCAAGCACACGGGCAACCAATGGCTCCGGAGGATTCACATTCGTGAACGTCCAGCCGGGCTCGTATGTACTTTCGGTTGAGAAGCAGGGATTCAAGAAAACCGATGTTTCGCCTTTCGATGTAGGCGTCAATCAGACGGTCTCTCACAATATCAAATTGCAGGTGGGTGCTGTCGATCAGACGGTGCAAGTTACAGCCGAAGGCACGCTGATCGAACCTACCACCACCGAACTGGGCACGGTCATCTCACAACGGACTGTCAATGACCTG
>QIAW01000393.1 GCA_003225655.1 Acidobacteriota bacterium | reverse complement strand
GTCCATCCAGCGCGAGAGTAGCTTCCCCGCCCAGCGTGCTGGCAAAATCTTCGCGCAGGCGGAACCTTAACCACGATTCAATGTTTCCGAAATCGGATTCGAATCCGGGACCTTCAGCGCGGCCTATGGACACGATGTCATCGAGCATCGCCTCGGGCTGCTTCACCACAACCGATACCACCGCGCTGGCTTGCGGCGAAACGAATTCCAGAGCACCCATGGGAGCTGGTGCAGCCAGCCAGGAGGCGATGCCGTGGCGCGGACCGTTGAAGACCATTACGGCATGGTTTTCAGGCGTGCTATTCACGTCTTTGCTTTCGGCAATCAGATACTTGAGATCGCCGAAGCCGGAGTCCTCTAGTCTCAGGCCGTGAGGGTGATTTTTGTATTCCTTGTGATTCACCCGCTCACGCCGATACTGCCGCAGACTTGCAATGTCAGCCGTAAACAGCAGGCCCGCACCTTTGGAGTAGAGATTCGCGAGCACCTGGCCATAAGGAGTTTCCGCGAACCCACTTTCGGAGTGGGATTCAATACCCGCAATTACATTCTTGAGCAGCATTGGATCCGGTGAAACCAGAACGTATTCCGGCAGTACGACCGCAAACAGTCTGCTCCTTGAGCCGGTGTTGGCCACGGCGCCATCGAGTTCAGAAGCATTGAGCACCTGAAGGATTGTTTGCCCATTGGGGTTGTCGTTGGCCTTGGCAGCTTCGCCTTCCAGATACTCACGCAGCCCGGCTCGCTGTACCTCCGCCAGGATCAACGGTACGCAGCGGTCACCCCGCTGCACCACACTCAACACCGCCTCGTCTCCGAGGTACTGGCTGAGCGTTTGGAACTTCTCAATCATCTCCTCCAGCGAGGGATGCCGATTAGCATTAACCTGCTCCCACCATTTCTTCAACACATCGCTGGTCTGCAACTGGTCATGCAGTAGCTGGTCGGCCTGCTTGAGGGCATCACCGTAATTTGGAGAGCTGGCATAAAGCACGGCATTCTGCGGCACGAAGCGGAGCAACCGGCTGCTGTAACGCAGACCCGGCATCGGGATGCTTGCCAATTTCTTTTCCAGCGATGAGAATTGGGCGAGTAATTGAAGATATTGGTCGAGGTTGCGGCTCCAGGCAATTTCTCTTTTCACGGAGACAGGGTCGCTGTCACTGGCGGTGGAAATCCCCTCACCCGGGTGGAGCATCTGCTCCTCCCCGGCATAGGAGACGCGCACAGCACCCTCGACCACCGCTATCCGCGAATCTCTGATCCCACTGCTGACGGAGAAGATGGTGCCAGTAACGGCAACGCGGCAATCTTTAGAGAGGACATAAAGATGTCCGCTGGTCCGCTTTGCCGCCTGAATCAGGATGTCGCCGCGTTCAAGATGCACGGTTGTATCTTTGCGTCCCTGGCTGACAGAGAACTCTGCGCGCTCGTTCATCTCCACGCGCGAACCATCCACCAGACGGAGAAATGCGTGCCCACCATTGGGGGTACGAACAATTTCATCCTGAGCAAATTGGTCTCCGGGACGTACCGCCTGTTCGCCGTTGGCTGAAACCCGATACAATCCGCCATCGATGGATTCCACCGTGGCGCGCGGCCCAGCGGTAGCAAAAAGCGAGTCGCTCTGCATAAAAACTGCGGCCGCGGCGATGACCACCACGATCGTGGCAGCGACTGCATACATCTTCCAAGGCAGAGGATTGGTTGCAGCCGGGGGTTTGGCCGGCTCCCAAGCAACCGGAGCTGTGGCGTGCTCGAAGTAACGGCTGCAACTTACGCATTCATGCAGGTGGGCTTCAACCAGCAACGCGCGCGGAACCGCCAGCTTGTTATTCCTATAGTCATGCATCAAAGCGCGCATGTCGGCGCATCCGTGGATGGTTCCGGTAGCGCCGGCAGCCGACCCGCCAGAGTGCGCCCATAGACGCGTTTCGCTTTCACGAACACGCTCGGCGTCAGGTTGCTCGGCACGGATGGAACGAATCGTGTCTTTCAGTAATGATTTGGTAATCTCTTTGCTGTTCATGCACCCGGTAAAGGGTCACGGCCACGGTAGCGCGCGAGATGTGCAGCATACGCGCGATCTCACGGTTATCAAACTCATCGAAATAACGCAGAATAAAAACCTCGGCCCAGCGCGGATTCATGCCCGCCAGCGCGCCACGCAGCCAAACCTGTGTCTCCTTGGACGCCAGCATGCGGTGAGGTGAGCCTTGCGCCGCAGCCTGCAGGTCTTCCTGCAGTGGAATGCATGGCCCGTGGCGCCGCTAGCGCAGCACATCGAGCGCCGCATTGATCGCCGCGCGATAAACGTAGCCGCCCAGGTTGGCGACTGTCTGGCCTCCGGATTCGCGCCGCAATAATCGCAGAAACAGCGTTTGCAGAACATCTTCGGCATCACTGTGACTCCCCGTGATTCGATAAGCGGCCCGGAAGACATCGGCATAGCGCGTGCGGAATACTTCTTCAACTTCGCTGGACCACGGGCGAACTTCCTTGGTTTGGACCATGACTGCGAGTGTTTTCATCCTGCTGCTCCGTCTATTATCTAAGACGATGAGGAACCGGGATTATTAACAAGCCATCCATAAGTAGATGGCTGAGAACGCAATCGTATCCCGCCCCTGGCCGAAATTCCACAAATTGCGGGCCCAGTCGAAAGCGTTACAAGCTGGGGTCTCCAACTACGTCCTACAATCATCTGGCTAACCATCGTGAAATTTGAACAATCCGGGCTGAGTGCTCCCATTGTTTGCTGGGAGCTACCCTCTGGCCGCGCCTCTCCCACCCCACTACGCGCAAAACCGGCGCGTAGCGGGGACCCCGGTTCTGGCGCTGGTGGGTGGTCTTGCCGTCGTCATCGCGCACCTCATGAATGATCCAGGCGCAGGGGCGAAATAGCGGCTTGAGAGCAGGTCACTGGAGCGTCTCTTCAAAGTTAAGGACGAAGTTTCTCCTGTTATGGGGACGCGGGCTTGGCAGCAGGGTTAGGTTTGGGCTCGTAGATGGGGCGCAATTTGTTCACAAGATCGGCAGCAATTTTTCCCGGCACGGTGCCAAACAGGGAGTTGACCTCACCGCCCATCAGCAGAATACCGCTTTGGCGGTCGGTAATGGTGTAAGGAAAATTGTTTTGAAAAGGGGCCCGCTTCACCGAAAGAATCGCATCCGCATCATTTTGATTCTGGGTGACCATGAGACCCCACTTTTCAAACTCTTCCCGGTTCAACAGCCCCTTCTCGAGCTCCTCTTTCTTCACGTAAAACGTATCTGAGCACACGTAAAAAATCTTGTCTCTGGCCATCAGGTCTTTCTTCGATAGCGTGGCGGGAGGCTGAGCCGCCGAAGGTGGAGCTGAAGGCGACGCTGTGGAATTCTCCTGGCTGAAAGCTGCGAGAGCAATGACCAGCACCAGCAGAAAAAAATGAGCTTAAAAATGAGCCTATACATGATGTTCTTCTCCTGATGCTGAGCAGTATGGCATGATGGGATTGGTTTGGCGTTGGACGTTCGACGGCAAAGGACGACATAGCGCGGCAGTTTTGGGATATGCTTGTCGCGGAAACAAAACCTCCATAGTGTCCTCGTTACCTCAGGAGTTCTATGAAAACGCCCATGTTAGAGCGATTGCGCAGAAGTGCAGCGCGCCTTCTCGCATTTTTGATGGTCCTGGCGGCGTGCCAGGCATACGCGCAGAGGGCTGCCGATACGGCAGTCATGCGGCAAGCCGGATCCAGGCGCTTCCTGCTGTGGAAGGTTGCGTCTCCTACTGCGACGGTGTATCTGTTGGGGTCGGTTCATGTGGCCACACCAGAGTTCTATCCCCTTCCAGACGCGATGGAATCTGCCTTTGCTGCGTCCAAGGTACTGGCGGTAGAGGTGAACGTCAAGGAGACCGATCCCACCAGCGTGCTCGGGCTCGCACAAGAGAAAGGTATATATGGAGAGAGCGACTCGCTCTCGCAGCATATTTCCAAACAGACGTCGGATACGCTGGACAACTTTTGCAACAAATCCGGGATGCCGCGAGAGATGTTTGAGCACTTAAAGCCATGGCTGGTAGCAATGACGGTCACCGTCTTTGCGGTCGAGCAAAGCGGAGAGTCGCCTGAACTGGGAATTGATAAACACTTCATGAACGAAGTAAGGCCGACGCAGCGAATTGACGAACTGGAATCCGCCGATTACCAGATGGCGGTCTTATCCTCCGGGTCGGACGACGAGCAGCAGGAGTTGCTGGCTTCCACGCTTAAGCAGGCGGAAAACGCGAAAGAGTCGCTGCAGAAGATGAACGAGGCATATCTCGCCGGGGACACCAGCAAGATCGAGCAGATGTTGGAAGAAGAGTCTGGGCCGAAGTCCTTTTATAAGAGATTGGTCGAAGACCGCAACGTCAATATGGCGGCCCATGTTGAGGATTACCTGAAAGGCCGGGAGCAATGCTTCGTGGTGGTTGGCGCCGGGCACCTGGTCGGCAGCAAGGGAATCGTCAAGCTGCTCGAGGGCAAGGGCTATCACGTGGAGCGAGTGACGCCATGACTCAAAATTACAAAGTCGTTGTTTAAAGAACATCAAGCCCAAGCCGCTGCAGGAACGTCTATAATTTATTAGCCGCTTCCACATATATGAAAATCCCCATGCCGGATAGTTTCCGCAGGAATGCAGTTTGTCTAGAGTGTGTTTCAAAAATATCTGCGAAGATGATTTATAGAGCGCCTCAAGGGCTGAAAGCCGTGATTTGTAGAGCTTTTTCGGCACCCTTCGGCTTCGCTCAGGGCAGGCTCATAAATCCGTGCCCGGATACAAACCTATTTTTGAAACAAGCTTTATTCACTTTGTTCATAGCTCTGGCTGCATGCCAGGCACACGCCCAGAGCGCCGCACGGCAATCAGCAAAGCCGCAGCCATCCATAGTGGAACCGGCCAGCCCGCGGCGTTTCCTGATGTGGAAGGTCACTTCGCCAACCGCGAGAGTGTACCTGGTGGGATCGATCCACGTGGCCACCCCGGAGCTGTACCCCCTACCTCAGGGCATGGAATCTGTTTTTGCAGCCTCGAAGGTCCTTGCCGTCGAGGTCAACGTCAAGAACATTGATGCTTCCAAGAGCAGCCAACTGACGCAGGAGCTAGGAGTCTATGGTCCGGGTGACTCGCTATCCAAGCACATCTCGAAGCAGACCTCGGATGCCGTGGATAGCTTCTGCAACAAAA
>QIAW01000392.1 GCA_003225655.1 Acidobacteriota bacterium | reverse complement strand
AGATTTTCTCTGTTCGGTTTTACTGGGTTACAATGACCACTTACCCCCTAACTTTGACAATGGTAAGCGGCCGTTGCCAGAAGCGAACCCGGGCCCGTGCCTGGCAGAGACGCGTGCAGGCACGCGGCAAGCCGGGTCAATCGGCCCAAAGAGGGAAGGCTTACGGGCGATATTCATCCGATAAGCTGAAGACAAGAAAACAAGAGTTTCAACTGAAAATACAGGTGGTTTCACGGAGATTGGCGTTCTCACTCCAATCCCAATTCAAGAAGCGTGGAGGGAAGTAGAAATGAAAAGCACATGGTGCATCAAAATGATAGCGGCCGTGATTGCGTTGGCATTGGTTGCCGGCGCTCCGGCAGTAGCTCAGGTTCTCAAAGGCTCAATTTCCGGCGTCGTCACCGACCCGCAGGGCGCGGTGGTTTCCGGCGCGGAGGTCAAAGCGACCCAGGCGGGAACAGACGCGGTTTCCACCACCCAGAGCAACAGCTCGGGTATCTTCCGGCTTAATCTCTTGCCGGCCGGGACCTATAAAGTAGAAATCGCGGCGCAAAATTTCAAGACCACAAGCAGCGAAGGCGTGGTGGTTGCTGCCGGCACTGACAGCGCGCTAGGCACTGTGCGGCTCTCTACCGGCACGCCCGGAGCGAGCGAAGTGCCGGCTACGGCATCGTCGCTGCAAGGGAGCGGCTCCCAGATCACCAGCTTATCCTCCGATACCCTGCTGACTCATTTCTCCAGTATCCAGGAGAACCAGGGCCTCGACCGCATGGCATTGTTTGTTCCCGGCGTGGTGAATTCACGCAGCAATAACTTCTCGAACGTCAATGGCGTACCGTTTTCGGTGAACGGCTTGCGCGGGCGCAATAACGACCAGCAGATTGACGGCCAGAGCAATAACGACAGCCTCGTCACGGGGCCCAGCGCGGCTTTGACCGACCCCAACTTCGTAGAGCAATACGTGATTACGATCAGCAACTTCGGCCCGGAATACGGCCGCAATTCGGGCGCGGTGGTCAACCTGATTACCAAGTCGGGCACCAATGCCTGGCATGGCAGCCTTTATGGCAACGAAACCCATTCCGCCTTCAACGCATTTTCGGCTTTGCAGAAGTTCAACCGGACGCAGGGAATCTTTAATCCCAACAGCAATAACGAATTCAGTGGCGCCACCATTGGCGGGCCGGTGATGAAGAACAAGCTGTTCATCTTTGGCGGCTTTGACGATCAGATCATCAATACGGATTCGCTCTACCGGACATTTTCTCTCACGCCAACCCCGACCGGCTTGACGCAACTGGCGGCGCCAGGCTGCAGCAGCACGCTGAATGCAAACGCGCTGTCCTTTTTGAATAAATTTAGCCCTTACGCCATTACCGCGGGGCACCCCACTCCGCTTCCGAACAGCGTCACTGGGCTTTTCACAAACATCAACATAGGCGCAGGTTGTCCGGGTATCCAGTTTGGTGGAGTCTCGCGCCTGATGCCAACCCCGACGCACACCTTCAACACCATTCTGCGAGGCGACCTGGCGTTGGGGAAAGACATCATTACCGGCCGCTATCTTTTTAACCGGAGCAAGTTTTTCAACCTCAGCGACAACGGCGCCGGCGGCTGGGTGTTCGATGAACCTGTTCATTCCCATGACATCCTGTACAGTTGGACCCGCAACTTCAGCCCGCACATGATCAATGAGGCGCGTCTATCGTATGGCCGCCTCTACGTTGATTTCGGCGGCAATGACAAGATCAATCCCTTCGAACCGGATTTCCGGCACCTGCAGGATGCACTCACCAATGTCTCCATCTCAGGCTCGCTGAGCTTTGGGCCGGGCACCAACCTGCCCCAGGGACGGATCGTGAACACCTGGCAGGCGCAGGATAATTGGAACTACGTACTGGGCAAGCACCAGTTCAAGGCGGGCGGGGGTTACACCTTTCAACGCAGCCCCTCCACCTTTCCCTCTGTCTTTAATGGCTCGTTCCGGTTTCCAAGCATGGCTTCCTTCCTCACCACCAATACGCCCAACCGCGTGCAGCTCACAAAGGGCAACCCGGAGATGGATTTCCGCGAGCACGACGTATTCCTGTATTTCGGCGATGACTGGAAGATCTCGCAGAACCTGACCCTGAACCTGGGGATGACCTGGAGCTATTTCAGCCAGCCGGTGAATCTATTTCACGATGTCACCAGCAGACGCGAGGATAGCGCCAGCACATCTTTCTCGGACCCTGCGCTGCCTCTGTCGGTGCGGACTGCGCCGTCAATCTCAACGCCGCTCAACAACTTTGGTCCCAACGTGGGTTTTGCCTACTCGCCGCAGTGGGGAGGATTCCTGACCGGACATGGCAAAACCGTGGTCCGCGGTGGATACCGGTTGCTATATGATTCGCCCTTCTACAACGTCTATAGCAACGTCGGAAGCTCGGCGCCCAACTTCTTCCTGCAGACGGCGACCACGCCTGCAGCGTTCCCCCTGCTGGCCGTGCCCACGGGCGACGCAGTGCACGCGCAACTAAGCTCTCTTATCCCGACTACGAACGATCCTCGGAAATTGGCTCAGACCATTGTTGATCCCAATCTCAAACCAGACCGCGTTCATACCTGGAGCTTCGGGCTCGAGCGCGAACTCACCCGGAACTCGGTCTTCGAGGCCCGCTACGTGGGCAACCATGCCACGCATTTGCTGCAGTCGGCGAATGGTAATCCCTTTATCGCCGATCTCAAGGCTGACTTCCCCAATCTGGTGCCCGCCGATCTCACTCCCTGCCCTGCAGCCCAGGCGTTCGATACAACTCCTCTCACGGGGGCCGTCGGCCGCGTAAACTGCAATGCAGGGGTTGTACGCACCCGCAATAATAGCGGCTATTCGAATTACAACGGATTGCAGGTGGAGTTCCGGGCCAACAACCTGTTCAAGCAGTTGACCATGCGTACCGGTTATACCTGGAGCTTCGGGCTCGAGCGCGAACTCACCCGGTCTCGTTTCGACGGGCCGAATATTCAATTTCAGCCTTCGATGTCCCACAGGCATTTACACTTCTGTTCACTGAACAACTGCCGTTCTTCAGAGAGCAGCATGGCGTTGCGGGTCATCTGCTGGGAGGCTGGGAGCTTTCCGGCAACTACATTGCCGCTTCAGGCCAGCCTTTTACGCCACAGCAGGAATTGAGCGAAGCCATCATTAGTGGTTCGCCAAAGAATTACTACGACAGCGGCTTCACCAATACGTTTCAGGGCGGTGATGTGGCCCGGCCGTTTTATGGAAATCGCCAGGGTCTTCGTGACCAGGTAGGCATCTATGCTTTCGACTTCTGCAAGGGGGTTTTCGGCATAACCCCTGCGCCTAACGCGGCATTGCCGGGTGCTTGCAATACATTGATAACTCCGTCTAACCAGCTTCTCAGCCTTAACGCGTTGAATCCTGTCAACTCCAACAACTTCATCTTTACAGGTCCAGGAACACAGCCTGGGCAGGCGCCTCGGTCAGCCGGCGATGTGCGATTCATTATCAACGGCGCCACCTCCCAGCAGGTGTTTGGCACGCCCTTCGGCAACGTGCCCCGCGGCGCTTTGCGTGACGCGCCTCAGAACATCTTCAACCTCACCATCTCCAAGCAGACCAAGATCACCGAGAGGGTAGGGTTTGAGGTCCATCTCACCGCCATCAACGCTCTTAATCACTTTAACTTCTCGAATGTCAGTGCATTCACCGAATTCGCCGGATTTAACACGTTTAACGGTGGCTTTGCCCATCCTGAATTCACTGGTGCCGGTGGCCGGGTGGTATGGCTGGGAGC
>QIAW01000391.1 GCA_003225655.1 Acidobacteriota bacterium | reverse complement strand
AAGTAAGCAGCAACAATGATGGAATTTCAGCAAGCTAATGATGGAGAAACTCTTATGTTATTCCGCATCGAATCCGAAAATATTAGCGGCGCAATCATTCTTCGTTGTAACGGAGCATTAGTTCATGGCGAGCGCAGCACCATGTTGCTGCACGCCGGGGAAAAGCATTCTGCGCACCAGCTTGTTGTGGACCTCACCGGGGTTAACGCGGTTGACGCCAGCGGACTTGGTGCGCTCGTAGGACTTGAAAAATGGGCGCGTAACACGGGAATGCGTGTGCGCCTGCTCAACCCCAGCAAATACCTGCGCGAGCTGTTGCAGCTCACCAAACTGGAGCGGGTTTTTGAGATCGCTTTTGCCGAACAGCAGCCCGCGCTCAAGACCGCCGGAGCGGCGAACGCAGCATAGTCGCAACTTATAATCTGTCTTTAGAGTTTTCCCGGGGCCTGCGGCTTACCGCAGGCCCAGTTTTTTTGTCCATTTCACCACCTTTGGCCGCTGGCACGCATCCATCCCGAATGCAATACTTCAACGATGGGGGGTTGGGACCATGCTGGCAGGCTTCAAGAAGTTTCTCTTTCGCGGTAATGTCATAGACTTGGCTGTTGCTGTGGTGATCGGCGCGGCCTTTGGGGCGGTGGTGACTTCGTTTGTGAGCAACATCCTCACTCCGTTGATTGCCGCCATCTTTGGCAAACCCGATTTTTCCGCGCTCTCGTTTACCGTCAACGGCAGCACCATCGCCTACGGCGCGTTCCTGAATGCGCTGATCGCATTCGCGCTGGTGGCGCTCGCCGTCTACTTCTTTGTGGTCGCTCCCGTGAACGCCTTTCAGGCGCGTCTCAAGCGCGGCGAGGCTCCATCTGATCCGGCAACTAGGAAGTGTCCGGAATGCTTGAGTGAAATTCCCATCCAGGCGCGCCGCTGTGCTTTTTGCGCTTCGGCTTTGGCTGCCAAGGCCTCGTAAATTTCTCAAGTTTTTTGCGGGCTTTTTTTGCCTGATGGCTTTTCTTTGCAGCTTTCCGCTGGGCAAGCCGCGGTCAGCTTTTTACCTTGATCCCCAAATCCCTCAACTGCGTCTCGCTGACCGGCGTGGGTGCGTCCACCATCATGTCGACGGCTTTAGCCGTCTTAGGAAATGGGATCACCTCGCGCAGGCTCTCCGCCCCAGCCAGAATCATGACAATGCGGTCCAGCCCCAGCGCGATGCCGCCGTGCGGAGGCGTGCCATACTCCAGCGCCTCCAGGAAAAAGCCGAAGCGCGATTTCGCCTCTTCTTCTGTCATGCCCAGGGCATAGAAAATCTGCCGCTGCACATCCTGGCGGTGAATACGAATGGAGCCCGAGCCTAGCTCGGTGCCGTTCATCACTATGTCATAGGCTAAGGCGCGTACTGAGCCCAAGTCTTTATGGGCCAGCACTTTTTCCATGTCCGGCTCATGGGGCGAAGTAAAAGGATGATGTGCCGCTGCCCAGCGCTGGCCCTCTTCATCCCACTCGAACATGGGGAAATCGGTTACCCAGAGCAAGTGATAGGAATCAGCATCTTTGCGGCCGCCGGCAAACGCCTTATGCCGGTCGGCGTATTTCTGCGCCAGCGCGATGCGCAGTGCGCCGGCGGCGGTATAAACCGCGTGATCGTGCTGCTTAACTTCCGGCTTCACGCCGCCTTCCGATTTGTGCCTGGCAACCGAGCCATCTGCGGCGACAAGAACGATCAGGTCATCCGCCGCGGCCTTGGTCAGTGCGCGAATCTTGGTCACGGCTTCGGAATAGCCCTTTTCCAGGCGATTGAAATCTTCGAACAACTTGGCATTGGGGCGCTCACCGAAGAGCGGCCGGATGTCGTCGCGCTCTTTGCGCGAGAGCTCGCCGACTTTAGGCGTGCGAATCGCCACCACCGGTAAGCCAGGATCGATGGCCAGCTTTTCCAGCTCCGCCGGCGTGAAGCACTCGCGTACACCCACCATTGCCGGTAGGCGCAGATCAGGCTTGTCGCTGCCATAGAGGCGGATGGCTTCGTCGTACGTCATGCGCGGGAAAGGCGCCGGCAGATCAATGCCTGCTGCCTGGAAGGCGGCCTTCAAGAATCCTTCCACCACTTCAAAGACGCGTTCCTGTTGCGGGAAGGTCATCTCCAAATCGATTTGCGTGAACTCCGGCTGGCGGTCGGCGCGCAGGTCTTCATCACGGAAGCAGCGCACAATCTGAAAATACCTGTCAAAGCCTGAAATCATCAGGATCTGCTTGAACAACTGCGGCGACTGCGGCAGCGCGTAAAACGACCCCGGATATACACGGCTTGGAACTAGATAATCGCGCGCACCCTCGGGCGTGGAGCGTGTCATAAACGGTGTTTCAATTTCGTAGAAGCCCTGCCCCGAGAGATGATTGCGCACGGCCAGCGCGATCTTGTGGCGCAGTTCGATGTTGGCTTGCATGGGCGTGCGGCGCAGGTCGAGATAGCGATACTTGAGGCGCACTTCTTCATTAGGCAACTGCGCGGCATCCGGCTCACCCGGCAGAAATGGCAGCACCTTGGATTCATTCAGCAGGCGAAACTCGCGGGCAACGACCTCGACCTCTCCCGTTGGGATGTTTTTGTTAAAGGTGCTGGGATCACGCTGCTTCACCTTGCCCAGCACAGCAATCACGTACTCCGAGCGCAGCCCAGCCGCCTTCTCGTGCAGCGCGGCGTTGACCTCGCGATTGAAGACCACTTGGGCAATGCCGCTGCGGTCACGGATATCAATAAAAATGAGGTTGCCCAGGTCGCGGCGGCGGTTTACCCAGCCCATGAGCACAACTTCTTTGTTTGCATCGGCGGCGCGCAGTGCGCCGCAGGTATGCGTCCGTTGAAGATCGCCTAAGAAGTCCAGTTGCAAGCGTTTGTCCTTACAGGAGATGTCCGCTGGTAAGGCGGAACTAGAGATTATATAGGGAGGAGCACAGGATTTTCGGAAAGCTCCGGCCCTCAAGGGCTGTCCAGTGCCATGAGAAGATTTTTTTGTCAGCTCTAAAGCCGCGAAAGCGCTTTTTCCAGCAGGAAAAGCTCGGCCTTTTCATCCCGCTCGGGTTTCAACGAACCAAAAACCTGGACGTACTTGTCGCCCTTGCGCGCCCAGATGCCCGCATACCCACCCACATTGATAGCGTCGTCGCCCAGGTGCCGCACCTGCTTGACCCGCTTATCCTCCATGTAGCCCTTTTTCACCATCAGCCAGCTCTCCGGAGTAGTCTCATGGACCACGATCACCAGTTCGTCGAGGTCGCTCCCCACGGCGGGCTTCAGCTTGCACTCATTCATTCCCGTCCGCGGATTTGCGTAGTGAGTCATGGTAGCGCCCTTTCCCAGCGCGCTTTCGACCTCTGCCTGGGTAAGCAGCGAGCACGGCTTCGCCACCGCGGAGACCCCTGCGTTCATCGGGCTTGCCGAAGCCTGCTCCGGACTTCCAGCGGAACTTGCAGCGGAAACCGGCGCCGAACTTGTGCTGGAACTCGGTTTCGAACACCCCGCGATGAGTATAGCCAGGGCCGCAAGAACAGCGATTGAAAAAAAGGCCCATTGTCTTTGAACCATTGCTCATTCTCCTCAATACATGACCTGCATGCTTGGCGCGGAAGCCCGCAGGGATACTGCTCTCTAAAGATCCTCAAGAATCCAGCTTTGGCAACGCAGACCCAAAAGCAGATTGTAGAATATTCCGCCTGTCACTGCACAGAGTAGAGTTCCACACACGCCGCTGTTTCTGGCGGTTGCACGTCGCACATTCCGCAAACTGCAGGAAAGGGCCGTTCATGCGCTCACACTCACGCGCCGGGCGTCAGATTCAGGATATGGATATTCCATACGCTGGGCGGTAGTGCGGGCTATCTTCTCGCCGAAGTAGCGGGCGACGACGCGCAGCGCCATATCAATTCCAGCCGAGATGCCCGCTGAGGTAATCACATTTCCCTCTTCCACAAAATGAAACTGGCTCTCGACTTTGACCTGGGGAAAGCGCTGGCGCATTGGCTCCAGGGCCGCCCAGTGAGTGGTCGCCCGCAGCCCATCCAGAAGGTGCGCTTCACCCAGCAGCAGCTATTGTTGGAAAGCTCGCGGCGCGTTCCCCAGCCTCCGGGGACGACCAGGATATCGAGCGGTGGGCAGCTATCCAGAGTGTAATCGGGCAACACGCGCATCTTGCCCATGGTTACCGCTGGCTGGTCGCGCTCAGCGATGAGCACGACCTGAAAAGGCGAAGGCTCCTCGAAGCGTTTGTTTTCATCGAGCCTGGTAACTGAAAAGACCTCAAAGGGCCCGCAAAAATCGAGCACTTCGACATCGTTAAATAGCAGGATGCCCACTGTCTTCTGCGTTTTCATAGCTCAACCATAAAAATGCACTAGCCGTTGCGTTCTTTCAGATACTGCTCTTTGTAATCGAGATAATTTTTGGCGTAGCGCAAAATGCCCTCCTGTTCGGCTTCGTCCAAAGACTTCCTGAACTTGCCGGGCACGCCCATCCACAGCGAGTGGGGTCCGACGACCGTGTTTTCCGGGATCACGGTACCGGCGGCGATGATGCTGCCTTCGCCGATGCTGGCGTTGTTCAGGATCACCGAGCCCATGCCAATCAGGCAGCGGTCGCCGATGGTGCATCCGTGCAGCGTAACCGAATGGCCGATGGTGACCCACTCCCCCACAATGACCGGATACTTGTGGCGCATGCCGTGCAGCACGCTGCAATCCTGCACGTTGGAGTTGGCCCCGATGCGGATGGAGTGCACATCGCCGCGCAGCACCGCGTTCATCCACACGCTCGAGTTTTCCGCCAGAATCACGTCGCCGATGATCTGTGCGGAGTCATCCACGTAGCACGTGGCGTGGATCTGGGGAGCAATTCCCTGGTAGGTTCTGATCATCTGGATTGGCCCGCTGCTGGCGCAGGAACCTATGAAAATAACACGCGAAACCGCAGAGTCGTCAAAAAAGCTCTATTTTGGATGTTACGCGTCAACAGACCAACTCGGCATCACATTCGAAAAGAGTTTAGTCATATTGGCTCTGGGCGCACACTCGTCGATCAGGACTCTCATCCCAGGTGCGCCACCAGGCTGCACCTGGCTTCTTCCAGCGCCGCCACAGCCGCCTCGCGTGTAACGCTGGGATACTGCTCCAGAAAGTCATCCAGGGTTTCGCCGCCTTCCAGATAATCGATCAAGGTCTTGAAAG
>QIAW01000050.1 GCA_003225655.1 Acidobacteriota bacterium | reverse complement strand
GAAGAGCCCCGGCAAATGAGTTTTGTGATTATAGGAATTGATCTGAAAGAACGCGGCAAATTGCGCCGGCTGCTGAACGGTGGCCCTCAATCCACGGCGCAAAATCTCATGAAGCACGTCAGCAACCTGGGCCAGATGCGCGTCGCCTTCCTGTCAGATAAGTAATTCAATTCAACAAAGCTTAATTGGTCACACTGATACAACCGGAAGGGCTATGCCCGGCTTGCGGCTTCATTGCTCATGTGGACAGCTGTCCCCGGCTGTGTTGTTTGGATTGCAAGCTTCTGCCTGCTTTCGCCGGTTTAAGAGATAGAAATGCCATAGACCTTGATCACCCGTGTAGCACAGCCGTCCCCGGCTGTGCGGAATTCTGCAAAACCAGCCTTACTTTTGCCAGAATTGGCTATGCCTTCTCTTCTTGCTTAGGGCTTGCAGCTTGCGGCTGGGAGCTGCCTCGGTCCCGCTCGATCTCTACCAGTCGGGCAGCCTTGCCTTTCAAGCCGCGCAGGTAATACAGCTTGGCGCGGCGGATGCGCGTGGAACGCAGGACTTCAATCTTGTCAATCACCTTGGAGTTGGCGGGAAAAATACGCTCCACTCCCTGGCCGAAGCTGACCTTGCGCACAGTAAAGCTGGGCTGCGGTCCGGCGCTCTTGGCAATCACAGTGCCTTCGAAAGCCTGCAATCGCTCCTTATCACCTTCCTTGATCCTTACGTGCACACGGATGGTGTCGCCAGGGGCGAATTGGGGAATGTCGCTGCGCTGCAGCTTGGCATTCAGTTTATCCAGTAACGTTGCTGTTGACATATTCAACCCTTCCCAAAATTGTTAGCTTGCGGCCTCACGCCGCAATTTTTGTAAAAACTTTTCGTCTTCCACGCTCAACTCCGCCCGCTCCAACAGCCCCGGCCGGTGATGAAATGTCTTCTCCAGAGCACGCTGCCGCCGCCAGCGGCGAATCTCATCGTGGTTGCCCGAAACCAGCTCTTCCGGCACCTTCATGCCGCGAAAATCCGCGGGCCGGGTGTACTGCGGATAATCCAGCAGCCCACCAGAGCCGCAGGTGGAATCCGGCGCACCACGCGCGCCATTGCTGTTTTTTTCCAGCGGGGCTTGCGCTTGGTTCGCACCCGCGCCGGTAAACGACTCTTGCCGGGCCGAATTCTCATTGCCCAACGCGCCCGGCAGCAATCGGCTCACCGCATCTACAATCAGCGCCGCCGGCAATTCGCCGCCGCTCAGCACGTAGTCGCCTACTGAAATCTCGCGGTCGGCGAGGTGCTCGCTTACACGTTCATCCACGCCCTCATACCGGCCGCAGACCAACACCAGTCGATCGAGTCCCGCCAACTGCCCTGCCACATCTTGCGTGAACAGGACCCCTCGCGGGGAGAGCAGTATGACAGATTCGGTCGCGCGTCCCGTAATCCGCACTTCCCTGGGACTTACCGCCAGCGACTCGGCGCATTCAAAAATCGGCTCCGGCTTTAGCAGCATGCCCTCGCCGCCGCCGAAAGGCCGGTCATCCACCGTGCGATGCCGGTCGTGAGCAAAAGCCCGCAAATCATGCACCCGGACGTCAATAATTCCGGCTTCTCGCGCCCGCCGCACAATGCCATGCTGCAAGGGCCCGCGAAAAAAGTCCGGAAAAATCGTGATGATCTCGAACTTCATCGTGACCTGTCAGCGCCTGGGCTTGTGCTCCTATTCGCCCTGGGCCTGCCGTTGCTTTTCCTCTGCCGTCAACGGCGCATCAAGCTGCAACATGCCCTCGGGCAAAACCATTTCAATGCGCTTGGCCACCACATCGACCCTTTTCAGGTACTCGGCCGCATAGGGAACAAGAATTTCTCGCTTCCCCTGCTCGATCACCAGCAGCGGGGCCTCGCCCGCTCCGAACTGCACCTCGCGCACTGTTCCGATCTCCGCGGCCGTCGGAGTCAAGCTCACCACCAGGCAGCCGGCCAGTTCGTTCACGTATTCCGCGCCGGCTTCGAGCTTTCGTCGCTCACCGCTCCGTATCTGCACCTGATCGTTGGCCAGCGGCTCGGCTTCATTGATGGAATCGATGCCACGAAACTTGAGAATCACATGGCCTTTGTGCAGCCAGTGCTCTTCCAGTTCGAGCTCTCGCCTCTCCCCGTTCTCGCCCAGCAGAAAGAAGCGCCGCTGTTCGGCAAAGCGCTCAGGAAAATCGGTGTGAAGTTCGGCGGCAACTTCGCCGTGTCGTCCCTGGGGTTTGAGGACGCGCGCAATCGTGACAAACTCTTCGCTGATACGCGCTACTCCAGAATTTCCAGCGTGAACCGCTTTTGCAGCTTCATGCCCGCCGCGCCCAGAATGGTACGCATGGAACGCGCTGTGCGCCCTTGCTTGCCGATCACTTTGCCCAGATCGTTGGGAGCCACGCGCAGCTCCAGCACCGCATTGTCTCCTTCTTTCTCGACAACGTTGACGGCAACTTGATCTGGCTCATCCACGAGCGCCTTGGCCATCTGCTCCACCAGCGCTCTCATATCCCCACCCGGTTCGCCTGTCATATGGGACGGCACTCCTGATTTTTTCTGGAGCCGAAGGAACTCCACAAAGTCGTACGAACCAGCACGAACCTAGGCCGCGGGCGCAGGGGCGGGTTGTGCCGCCTGCTTGGAAACGAGCTTGCTCACGGTCTCCGACATCCTGGCGCCTTTGGAAACCCAGTGCTCTATGCGGTCCTGCTTGAGATGAATGGTGGCCGGGGTGGTACGCGGGTTGTAGGTGCCCACAACTTCCACCGACCGTCCGTTGCGCGCGCGCTCTTTTTCAATCACGACCACGCGATAATACGGTTTTTTGCGCGCACCAATGCGCGCTAGACGAATCATTAACACTGTAAAACTTGTCCTTTCTATGACTAGGAAAACTGCCTGGCGGCCTCTAACGCGCCTCCCCGGTTCATCCCTTGGCTACGAGCGAGACTAACCACGGGGTCATCTGGCTATAGACAAACTAGTATTATCACGTAAACCAAGCAGGTTTGGCAATATCGCCCCACGTTTAGTCCTCTATGTGGCTTCTTTTGCCCTTCCGCTTTGGGCCCAGGAAAAGACCGTACCTTCCCCCGCTGCACTCAGCCAGGAGGCTGTTGCACCGGCCGAGGTGCTGGATAGCCAGCAATTTCTGCTGAATAACATCCATTCTCGGGGACCTGCCAAAGACTACTCCACTGCTGTCGAGAAGCTGCTATCGCGGATGACGCCGAAAGAAAAAATCGGACAGATGACGCAGCTTGATATCTCGATGGTCTGCGACGGCAAAGACCAGGAGTTGAAGATCAACCCGGAAAAACTGAAGAAAGTTGTCGGCGAATACGGGGTAGGCTCGATTCTCAATGTTTTCGAAGAGGCGCTCCCGCTCGAAAAATGGCACGAAATTCTCGGCGAGATCCAGGCTGAAGCCGCCCGCTCGCGGCTGAAGATTCCCGTCCTGTATGGCATTGATACCATTCATGGCGCAAACTACATTCGCGGCGCGACCCTCTTCCCCCAGCCCATCGGGATGGCGGCCACGTGGAATCCTGAGCTTATGCTTCGCAGCGAGCAGATTGCCGCCGCCGAAACCCGGGCCAGCGGCATTCCTTGGACGTTTTCTCCTGTTCTTGACGTCGGCCGCCAGCCCCTGTGGCCGCGCTTTTATGAGACCTTCGGTGAAGATGTCTACATGGCCAAGATTATGGGCGTCGCCGCGGTGCGCGGATACGAGGGCAGCGATCCTGCCTCACCCTCGCATGTCGCCGCCTGTCTCAAGCACTACGTAGGCTACAGCTTTCCTGCAAGCGGACACGACCGCACCCCGGCTCTGATTCCCGAAACCACCTTGCGCGAATATTTTCTCCCCACTTTTGCCGAAGCGGTGAAGGCAGGCGCGCATTCGGTGATGGTGAACTCCGGCGAGGTCAACGGGATTCCCGGTCACGCCAATCACCATCTGCTGACCGATGTGCTGCGGAAAGAGCTGGGATTTCAAGGTGTCGTGGTTTCAGATTGGGAAGACATCAAACGGCTGGTCCAGCCCCATCATGTTGCCGCCACCGAAAAGGAGGCGACCAGGATCGCCATCATGGCCGGCATTGACATGAGCATGGTGCCGCGCGACTACAGCTTCAGCGATCTTCTGCTGCAATTGGTGAACCAGGGCGCCGTGCCCATGGGCCGCATCGACGAGGCGGTCCGCCGCATTCTGACCATGAAGATGGAGCTTGGTCTCTTTCGCGATCCCTTGCTTGGCGTCAACTCGAAGCTACAGCTCGGCTCTCCCGAGGCACAGAAAACAGCGTTGCAGGCAGCACACGAATCCATTGTACTGCTCAAGAATACGGACAAAATTTTGCCTCTCGCGCCTTCTCAAAAGATCCTGGTAACCGGCCCAACTGCCGACTCGCTCGTGTCCCTGAATAATGGATGGACCTACATGTGGCAGGGAGATAAAAGCGATCTTTATCCCAAAGACAAACCGACGGTCCTCGAGGCAATTAAGGCGAAGGCAGGAAGCGCAAGCGTCGTCTACGTTCCCGGGACCACCTTCGACAAAGAACTGGACATCGCTTCTGCCGTAGATGCCGCCAAAGGGGCCGACGTAGTTGTTCTTTGCCTGGGAGAGATGTCTTACGCCGAGAGCCCGGGCAACATTGATGACCTTAATTTGCCAGGGCCGCAGTTGCAGCTCGCCGAGAAGATGGCAGCTACCGGCAAGCCGATGGTGCTGCTCCTGATCGAGGGACGCCCCCGCATCATCCACGGAATCTCAGCTCTGCCCAAGGCGATTGTACTCGCGCCTAATCCCGGCAATGAAGGCGGGCAGGCGATTGTTGATATTTTGTTCGGTGATTACAATCCCGATGGAAGACTTCCCTACACCTACCCCAGTCGCCCTCATTCTCTGCTGACCTACGACCATAAGACGTCGGAAGATCCAGAGGGCGGCCGCGGATCAACCACGTTTCAGCCCGAGTTTCAATTTGGGACCGGGCTGAGTTACACCACCTTCCAATATTCAGACCTGCGGCTTAGCGCAAAACAAATCATGCCGGACGAACCCTTGACAATATCGGTCACCGTCAAGAACGCCGGAGACCGTGCGGGGAAAGAAGTAGCACAGCTCTATTTGACGCAAAGGTTCGCCACCATTACCCCGCCCGTGAAGCGGCTGAAGCGTTTTGCCAAAATCCTCCTCGCACCCGGCGAAAGCAAAGCGCTCAGATTCACGCTCGACCGCAATGACCTCACATTCATCGGCCCGGCGAACCAGCCGCTTCTGGAGCCCGGTGAGTTCGATCTGTCGGTCGGAGATTTACATCAAGTGTTTACGCTGATCTCGGGACCGGCGGCCATCTCCGCTCAACGCTGATAAACTCGGCTAAGGCGGGGATGCGCTGTATAATCCTGCTGATACGGGCCCCTTGGAGTCGTCGCCATGCCCAGCCGCCTGCCACAGCGGATCGAGTTCACCGTCCACACTTCAGCCGATCCTAAGCTTTGCTGGGAGGTCTTCATCGATTGGGAAAAGTGGAATTCTTTCCTCCCCGGAATCTACAAAAAGATCGAATGGACAAAAGGAGAACCCTGGGCCCTGGGCAGCCGGGTCCACATGGAAATGCTGCAGCCGGTGGAATTCAACACTGAATGCGTAATCATTGGTTCTTCACCGCCGAACAAAATCGGCTGGATTCATCACGAAATGCAGAACATGGTCGAGCAATGGATCTCTTTCCTGCCCGATGGAGAGCGCGGCTCTAACATTTCCATCTGGCTCGAGATCAACGGGCGCACGCTCCAGATCTTGGGCCGCGATGTAGTCGAAGTCGTGCGCGAGTTCAAGCAGGAGTGGTACCGCCGCCTGGCTCAACGCTGCGATGAGCTTACCCTCGAGCGCAAGGACCGCCGCCGCGCCTAGCCACCATTTGTCCCAAAACAGGAACTCTCAGAACAACCTTCCTTCTCACGCCACCTGTGGGTCCTCATCTGCCGCATCCGGAGTCGAAGGATCGGGAATAGAAGAGAGGGGATCGCTGGCCGGAAAGGTGTCGGCCAGGGTCTTGTCTAAGGCGCGCTCGTGAGCTTCCCTGCTATCAGGCTGCGATTGCCCAGTCGTTGACTCTGACTTTTCCTGCCCAGCCTTCGCTGACGGCTGCTTTGCAGGGAACTCTGCGGGCATAGTGCACCTCAACATCAAATTGCTCGATTTTACAATTACCCGATTTTTCAATTTCGGTTTTTCAATTTTTTAGATGCCGCCGGGTAGATGCCGGACGAACATTTTTGTCGCGGCAATGCTAGCATGAACCATGCCTTTGCAGGCGCAATTGGATGAAATCAGAAGCCGCACCCGCGAACTGCTGCGGCCTGAGCATCTGGCCGTCACGGATCGTGCTGTCGCTGAGTTGCAGGCAGCAGGCCTGGCGAAAGAAGTATTGCCGGTGGGTGCGCCAGCGCCCGATTTCGAACTGCTCGATTCGAGCGGCAAGCTCGTGCGCTCTTCCGAGTTACGCGCCGGTGGAGCGCTGGTTATCACGTTCTACCGCGGACGCTGGTGCCCTTACTGCGTGGCCCTGCTCGCCCTGTCGCCACAGACGCAGCGGCATTCCACCTTTACCGCCGAACAACATCATCTGAAATTTCCTCTGCTCTGTGACACCGGCAATCATGTGGCCCGTCAGTTCAAGTTGGTTTACACTGTGCCCGATTATCTCAAGCAGCAATATCAGCGAACGTTCGTGAATCTGCCTCTCTGCAATGGGGACCAAAGCTGGGAGCTGCCGCTGGCTGCTACATACATCGTCGGTCGTGATGGAACCATCCTGTTCGCCGAGGTCAGCGCCGACTACACCCGGCGCACCGAGCCGCAGCGGATTCTCAAAGCGCTGGAGAGCTAATTTTTTCTGCCGATGAGCAGGCTGTAGCGCAGATCTCCCGCCCTGTAGGCATCGAGTATCACGTCAATGCCGCGCACAAATTCGCGCTTATCAGCGGAGACAAAAAGTTTGATGGGGGCCGCCAGGCGCGTCCGCCAGCGGCATATCTCCCACGTCCTGCTGACCTGGCCTGAAAGGTCCTGTTCGGCGGTAATGGAGAGTCCCGCATCCTGCATCTGCCGCCTGTACTCATCCGCGGTCTGCAGCTCGGGACATAGAAATATCCGGGCCACTTCAGCCACCCGCGGGCTGCGCATGTTCCCCGTCCATGCCGCCAGCAGCAACGCGCCTTGGGAAGCGAGGGCCAACGCCGCATTGCGGAAATAACGCGCCTTCGCCGCAAAATGTTCCGAAGACTCCATGGTCCAGACCGCGTCATAGCGGCCGGCGGGAAATTCATAATGCTCGGCATCTGCTACCACGAATTCCACGCGGTCCTCGACTCCCGCCCTGCGGCTGGCGCGAGCGGCCAATTCCGCCTGCCGCGGACTCAACGTAAGCCCGGTTACCTTGCATCCATGCCGGCGCGCCAGATAAATGCTGGTTCCGCCGTGCCCGCAACCAATGTCGAGTACCCGCGCTCGCTCACCGATGCCGCTGAGCGCAACGCAGTGTTCCAGAAGCTGAACCTGTGCCTGCTTTGAGCTTTCGTTGCCGCGCAGAAAAAGTCCATGATGAATGTGGTCGCCCCAGAACGCGCGATAAAAACCGGCGAACGAATCGTAATGATCGCGAATGGATTGCTTCGAG
>QIAW01000388.1 GCA_003225655.1 Acidobacteriota bacterium | reverse complement strand
CACCAGGCCGATGTAAGGAACCAAGTTGTTCGGCGAGTACTGCATGGCGATCATGTTGTAAGGAGCCAGCAAGGATCTGAGTTTTTCCCACAGCTCGGGCCAGGCCGAGTACTGGTCCTTTTCACCGGGCAGGGCGTCGAGATGTCCGGCTTCAATGCGGTGCACCAGCTTGCGTGGCTCCCCTTCGTCGGGAATCACGTAGAACCAGCGGCGGGTGACCATGGAATCTTCGCGCAATCCCAGAACGCTATAGGCAATGGGATCGCGATGATGGTGATCGTAAAAGAGCCATGCGTCAAAGTTGCGCTCACGCAAAGCCGCCTGGATGCCCTGCAGGTCCATAGGTTAAACCTTGATTCTAAATGGAAAGCGCTCGGCGCGCCATGTGGCTACAGTTCTCGGTTCTCGGCTCTCAGTTCTCAGCCAATCAAGCGATGCCGCTTAGCGGATGTAGGCAGTTTAGTTACCCTCTCCCCCCTTGCCGGCTAGTGATGGGGACTCCTAAAATCAGCGCCGAGCCGCGTCATTATTGACGAAAACGGATGTTAGAGCGGGGACTACCTGGAAGCGGCTATGGCAGCTTTACGCGGCCAAAAAGCAAGTCCTTTCCGCCGCGGATGAACGCGGATCAACACGGATCAGAAGAGTTTAATTGGGAAGTGCTCTTACGAATTTTCAAAGATCGGCAGAGCAAAGCGGCAATCTGAATGCCTTCGGTAGAACAATGGCACATAACTCCAGGCAGCGAGCAGTTGATATCACATTGTTGTGGAATTGCCATCTGGCCTTTTTCTGAGGCAAGCTCTGAAAGGTGTGGGCATGATGCCCACACGACAGCAGGCGGAACGCCGGCGCTACTTCAAACTGACCCATTACAAAATATTCCCGTGCTCTTCATGCGGCTTTGGTTTCTTGGGCCACCACACCTTTTTCTGCGGCCGGCCCAGACGTTGGCTTCAGGGTTTTGTCATAAATCCACAGCAGCAGCGCGGTTACAACTCCTACCGCAGTCACTGCCCACCAGATGCGGCTGGGCTGATGGGTGACTTCGCCGAAATGGTGGATGAGCTTTCCGCCGAACCAACCACTCACAAAGGCGCCAATTCCAATCGGCATGAAGGCAAATCCCATATAGGTCCCCTGCTGGCCGGGAGGCGCCAATCGTGACACATATTCGTAATATCGCGGCGACTGGATGATCTCGCCAAGCGCAACCACCACAAGCGCGAGAACCGCCATCGGAACCGTGGGGTGAATGATCAGCGTGACCCATGCCAAGGCCGTGATGAGCGTGCCCAGAGTGATGGCGCGAAATGAAGGAACCTTCTGAGTCAGAATGCTCATTACCATGGTCAAGGAGATTACAAGAATTGGCCCAGTGGCCAGCATCAATTCGGTGTTGGCATTGGGGTCAATATAGTCATGGACGTA
>QIAW01000049.1 GCA_003225655.1 Acidobacteriota bacterium | reverse complement strand
CTTCCAGTCGCCGATAGCCGCGCGGATAGCATCTTCGGCCAGCACCGAGCAGTGAATCTTGACCGGGGGCAGCGAAAGCTCGCGGACGATGTCCGTGTTCTTGATTTGCAGGGCTTCATCCACCGTCTTACCCTTCACCCACTCGGTGGCGAGGGAAGATGAGGCGATGGCCGAGCCGCAACCGAAGGTCTTAAACTTCGCGTCTTCGATGATGTTGGTCTGCGGATTGACCTTGATCTGCAGCTTCATCACGTCGCCGCACTCCGGCGCGCCCACCAGCCCGGTGCCGACTTCGGTGCTGCTCTTATCCATCGATCCGACGTTGCGCGGGTTGGTGTAGTGGTCCAGTACCTTATCGCTATATGCCATTCTCTTTCTCCTATTCCTA
Source organism: Acidobacteriota bacterium (assembly GCA_003225655.1). Classification (GTDB taxonomy): domain Bacteria; phylum Acidobacteriota; class Terriglobia; order Terriglobales; family Acidobacteriaceae; genus QIAW01. The sequence goes on along the minus strand of QIAW01000049.1, from coordinate 4,780 downwards.
AATTAAATCTTTTGACTAATCTTTCGTACGTAGAGACGCAGCTTGCTGCGTCTTAAACCAGAGACGTTGCCGGCAACGTCTCTAAAATCATTAATGCGCTTCCGCCTGCCATTGCACCTTCGAGAGATCAATGCCTTCCTTGACCATCTCGTACAAGGGCGAGAGCTCGCGCAGCTTCTTCACCGTGGTCACAATACGGTCTGCCACGTAGTCAACCTCGGCTTCGGTGTTGAAGCGTCCCAGGCCGAAACGAATCGAGCTGTGCGCCAGATCATCTCCCAGGCCCAGGGCCTTAAGCACATACGATGGCTCCAGGGTCGCTGAGGTGCACGCCGAACCGCTGGAAACCGCGATATCATTGATGCCCATCAGCAGCGACTCGCCTTCCACATACAGGAAGCTGATATTCAGGTTGCCCGGCAGCCGGTGCTCCATCGAGCCATTCACGTAAACCTCGTCGAGCTGTCCCATGATTTTGTCTTTGAGCCGGTTACGCAGGCCCCCCAGGCGACTGGCTTCCTGGGCCATGTCAGTCGATGCGATATCACAGGCCTTGCCCAGTCCCACGATGCCGGGAACATTGAGGGTGCCGGAGCGCATACCGCGCTCGTGGCCGCCACCGTCAATGATGGCGGAAATCTGTACGCGTGGGTTCTTGCGCCGAACGTATAGGGCGCCCACACCTTTGGGGCCGTACATCTTGTGGGCTGAGATGGACATCAGGTCGATATTCTGCTTGTTTACATCCACTGGCACCTTGCCGATGGCCTGTGTGGCGTCGCTATGGAAGAGAACGCCCTTTTCGCGGCAGATCTTGCCGATTTCAGCCACGGGCTGCAGCACGCCAATCTCGTTCTTCGCGTACATCACGGTCACGAGAATCGTCTTATCGTCGATCGTGCGCTTCAAATCTTCCAGATCAATCAACCCATCTCTGCCCACGGGCAAGTAGGTAATGCGATAACCATATTTTTCCAGGCGCTTGCAGGTGTCAAGCACCGCTTTGTGCTCGGTTGCCACGGTAATGATGTGGTTGCCCTTTTCCTTGTACATCTCGGCCACGCCTTTGATGGCGAGGTTGTCGCTCTCGGTGGCGCCGGAGGTGAAGATGATCTCCTTCGCGGTTGCGCCCACTAGCTTGGCAATGCGCTCACGGGCCGTTTCCACGGCCTCTTCTGCCACCCAGCCAAATTCGTGATTGCGCGAGGCGGAGTTGCCAAAGCTGCCGGTGAAGTAAGGCATCATCTCCTCGAGCACGCGAGGATCGACGGGCGTAGTAGCGTGGTTATCCATGTAAATGGGAAGCTTCACGCCTGCGGGGGCTTTCGATTTATGCCAGCCGCACCAGTTCGGCGCTGTGATTTTTTTCTTCATGCTCTTCGCATTCCTCCACGGAATCGAGAGCCATATCCGCGATCTTCATGGCTGTCAGCACCTGCTCGATACTCTCGCTCAGCTTACGCAGCGGCTCGCGAACGGTGCAGCGCGAACTCTGGCCGCAATCACGCAGGCTGCCATAGCAGGAGGTCATAAACAGCGGACCATCGATGGCCTTGATTACTTCGAACGCCGAAATCTGCCGCGCGTCGCGTGCCAAAACGTAGCCACCATTGGTACCATGATGCGAACTCAGCAATCCTGCATTGACCAGGCGCTGCAAAATCTTTGCCAGCGCTTCCTGGGGAATACCATAGGCATCGGCCATGTCTTTCGCACTGCAATGGCCACCGTGACCGGCCAGATGCCGCATTGCGATCAAACCGTAATCGGCTTTCTTCGTGAGCTTCAGCATAGGCCCATGCCCGCGTTAAATCCGACCAAAAGGGTCGCATATGATTCTAGACGCTCCGCTTAACAAAAGGCAAGCAGGAACAGCCAATTGCTGGAATCTTGCACTCGGAGGTAAATATCCCGCATTCAATGGTTTATGCGGTTGGGAGTGCTTCAGTCGTGAAGGGTCCAAGGTGAAGCAAAGCCATTAGTGCCATTACTGAAGGAGTTGCACAATTGATTACGCTGTTTGAGGATTACTCCTTGCCAGCGCCGGATTAAGGCGTATGCTGGATTGTTTTCAAAACCCACAAGGATAGTCTAGTCTCGTGCGCACTTCCTCCAATCGGATTGCTTCGCGAACCTTGCTGATGACGGCAGTACTGGGCCTGATGCTCTTTGCCGGGTCCTTCCCTGTGTTTACCAGCCAGTCTGCCAGGGCCGCGGGTATGGGGGCGAGCGGTTCCAATGACAATGTGCTCGATCGTATTCCGCAAAAAAACGAAGGAATTGCCGCGCGTGTTCAGTCAAGAATCGAACCGACCTACAAAATCCAGGTTGGGTTGAACAGCGAGATTTACCCCGTCTTTGCCAACCAGGCATCTTTGCAGAAACGCGACGAGCGTACCTGGGGCACAGTGAGCGTCACCATCACCAACTCCACGGATGCACCGCTGCACAATCGCGTGGCCGTTGAGATTCCGGGATGGAGCGATCAGGAGATCCAGATTGCCGCAATGGGTGCGGGTGAATCGCACACCCTGCTTTTCGCTCCCACATTTCTGCCGCGCCTCTTCCGCAACCGCGAGCTGGCAGCGGCAACGGTTGCCGTGAATGTGAACGACGCCGGGGGCCGCACAGTTTTTTCTGAAACCGTGCCTGTCCGTTTGCGGGCGGTGGGTGACATGTATTGGGGAGAAAGTTTCAAATTTGCTCCTTACATTGCGTCCTGGATCACCCCTCACGATCCGCAGGTAGAGATGGTGTTGAGCCGCGCCAAGGAGTTTGCGCCGCTGCGCCGCCTGCCAGGATACGAAGAGTGGAAAGATATGGCCACCCAGGAAAAATCAACCCTGACGCAGGCCCGGGCCATCTATCGCGCCATTCAGGGAATGGGTGTTTCCTACGTAAAGAGCTCTCTGACCTTCGGTGGAAACAAGAACGTGAGTGAGCGAATTCGCATGCCCAATGAATCTTTGCGCGACCGCTCCGCGAACTGTATCGACGGCGTGGTGCTTTACGCCTCTGTATTTGAGAATCTGGGAATGGAGCCGGCCGTGGTGCTGGTTCCCGGACACGCCTATCTGGGCGTGCGTACCGCCCACGATTCGCAACGATATCTCTATTTTGACACTGCCCTCACCGGACGCGCCGATTTCGATGCGGCCGTGGCCGCCGCCGAGCGCGGTATGGGCCGTACGCCGGAAGCGCAAATCAGCATGATTCGTATTGAAGAAGCGCGCCGCGCCGGCATCTTCCCCATGCCCGAATCGCAGTACTCCGATCCAGTGGCCGCAACTGGCAACGCCCTGCATGCCCACAGGTCTGCTGCCGGAAGAGATGCGACCAATCTTCCTCCTCAATAATTTCCTGGGATTCTGGCCAGCTTGCAACTTTTTCCTGCACCCCATCATCTCTGTTTTGCAATAACTTTTTTCTTCCCTAACCCCTTGACAGCGGTTTCGGCAGAGCTAAAATGAGCGAATTCCATGGCCTGCCCGGCTTTGTGGGCGCCAGTGAGTAGGCCCACTGCCGGCAATGAGTTAAGGATTATGAGCACGGTTCCAAGATCATCAGCTTCTTCCACTCCTTCCAGGAATGTAGCCGCAAGCAAACCAGCTTCGGCTCTGGCCCCGCAAAAGTGCGCAACCCCATGCATCCATCCTAAGGTACAGGTGGTTTCTCGTGACGACGACGCTGAGTACGTCGAATGCCTGGAGTGCCGCGAGGTGTTCGAGTCCAGCGAGTTTCAGGATATGGCTATCGAAGAGAAGATAGACAGCGAAACCGAATAAGTCCTGAAGCCCCCTTCACCGTGCGTCTGTGCTTCATGAGGAAATCTTCGTCTTACTGGTTACCTTTGTAACGATTACTTCCGTAATGGTTTCTAAGTGTCTTCAGGCGCGCACCTGCTCCTGAGCAGGGCTATAATTTTCCTAACTCGTCCCCCAGAGACTCGTGAGAGGTGTTTTATGAAGAGCCGCAATGCTCTAGTGGTGGATGACTCAATGCTCATACGGCATACCGTGTGCCGTTATCTGGAAGAGCGTGGATTTACGGTTGAATCGGCCTGCAATGGAGAAGAGGCCCTCGCCAAGTTGAAAGAGTTTGAGCCTGAAATTATTTTCACTGATCTATCGATGCCCCGAATGACCGGTGTAGAACTGCTCACTGTGCTCAAGAACAATCCTAAGACGGCGCGAATCCCGACCATCATTCTTGCGGGAAAGAGCAGCACCAATCCTTCCACGGCTGAACACCTGGCCACGTACGTGATGTACAAAGACACTGATATCGAAGCGCAACTTCGCAATGCTTTGATCCATGCGCTGGGTACGGATATGACGCCGGTGGAATCCGGCAAGCTGAAGGCGGTCAAGGCCTGAAACAAGAGCTTGTTTCAAAAAAAATAGGTTTTGTATCAGGGCACGAGTTTACTCGTGCCGTAAGTCGCAAAAAATAACAATTCCTTGCTGCCGCAGGCATGCGCAGCGAAGCGGAGCGCCCAGAAAAAAGTCTACAGTATGTCTGAAGATGCTCTAGCGCAACGCCAGGCCGGCTTCCGCGGAAAATTCCGGATCAGCAAAATCTTTTGCCAGGAATTTAGGATATGCCGCGGCGGCAATCATGGCAGCATTATCGGTGGAGAGCGGCCGTGAAGGGAAGTAAGCCCGCACTCCCCGTTGCGCAGCCTGTTGCTCAAAACGAGCGCGCAGTTCGCTATTGGCTGCTACACCCCCGGTGACAAAGAGAGTTGCCGCATGAAAATGCTCGGCGGCTTTGAGCGTCT
>QIAW01000387.1:1406-9412 GCA_003225655.1 Acidobacteriota bacterium | reverse complement strand
ACAATTACCCGATTACTCAATTCCCCGCCGATTCTTCTACCATCCCATCGGCGCGTTGTTCTTGGCATTCTGTTCGTCGAGCCACTTCTTCAGTGGAGCGAAGTAATCCAGGATTGCAGTCGCATCGCCTTCCCGTTGTCCGGTCAGGGCTTCCATCGCATCCGGCCAGGGCTTGCTGGCACCCATGGCCAGCATCTTGTTCAGCTTGGCTCCCGCTGCCTTGTTGCCATAGATAGAGCAGCGGTAGAGTGGCCCGGCGACTCCGGCCTCTTTGCACAAGGCGCGCTGGAACTGGAATTGATAAATGCGCGCCAGAAAATAGCGCATATAGGGGACGCTGGCGGCGACGTGATACTTTGCGCCGGGATCAAAATCGGCCTCACTGCGCGCGACTGGTGGGGAGACGCCCTGATACTTCAGGCGCAGCTCCCACCAGGATTTGTTGTAATCCTCGGGCTTGATTTCACCGGAGAAAACTTTCCAGCGCCACTGATCGATGAGCAATCCGAAGGGCAGGAAGGCGACCTTATCCAGCGCCTGGCGCAGCAGATAAGCGATATCGGCGTCGCTGCTGCCGGCAGCATTCGAAGCCGGGGGTACCTGGTCGAGCAGTCCGACTTGATGCAGGTATTCCGGAGTCACCGAGAGGGCCATGGTATCGCCAATGGCCTCGTGGAACCCGTCATTGGCGCCGCCCTTGAAAAGGTACGGCTGGTTTTCATAGGCGCGGAAGTAGAAGGTGTGCCCCAGTTCGTGGTGCACGGTGATAAAGTCTTCGCCCCGAACCTGGATGCACATTTTCAGGCGGACGTCTTCCTGGTTGTCGATGTCCCAGGCGCTGGCGTGGCATACCACGTCGCGGTCACGCGGCTTGGTGAACTGCGAGCGATCCCAGAAGCTCTGCGGATGGGGCGAGAAGCCGAGTGACTTAAAGAAGTTTTCACCGTAATGGACCATGTCGAGCGGCGCAACTTTTTTGGCCTTCAGCAATTCGTCCAGATCGTACGGCGCCTTCACATCGGGCGGGGCCACCAGCTGGTAGATGTTTCCCCACTCCTGGGCCCACATATTTCCCAGCAGGTGGGCGGGAATGGGGCCGTTCGGTGGGACTACCGCCGGCCCATATTTCTTCACCAATTGCGAGCGCACATAGGCATGCAGCGATAGATACAATGGCCTCACCTGTTGCCACAACCGTTCCAGGTCAGAGGTGAACTGGTCAGGAGGCATGTCATAGCCTGCACGCCAGAGCACGCCCACGTCGCTGAAGCCGAGTTCGCGCGCGCCTTTGTTCGAGAGCTCGGTCAGGCGGGCGTAGCGTGGGCGCATGGGCGGTGAGATCTTGTGCCAGCCCACCCACAGATCGAGCAACTGCTTGGGGTCGCGGCTCTGGGCCATCAGCCGCTCTAGGGCGGTGATATCCAGGCACTTGTCTTCTGCGTCGGCAAAGGCGTTGGCGGCAGCAGGAGAAGATTCGCCCGCGGCTTGTGATGGGCAATACTTTCCTTTACCGTAGTCGGCCTCCAGTCCTACGCGCAGCTTGGTGAGCTCTTCCTGCTCGGCCGGGTTCGTCGGCGCCGGCAAGGTGATGGAAATCCTGAGCAGCAGCAGCTTGCGAGCAACATCAGGCGGAAGCTGCAGGCCGGTGTATTTGGCCGCGCCCAGCGCGTATTCGGTGCTGAGAGCGGTAGCTTCTTTTTCTCCATCGGCGGCGATGGCTTCGGTATCGTCGGTGATGTAGGTAGCCTGCACCCAGTCGGCGCGGTTGCTCTTCACGGTGACATCGGCCAGCCGCTTCTCCGCGTCATCCACAAATTTTATGGCGTCTGCGGCGGTGGCGTGAGTTGCTGCCGCAGATTTGTGCACGGCTGGTGCTTTCTTGCCAGCGGGCTTTTGCGCTAAAGCAATGAAAGTAGTCAGAAGACAGCAGATCGTGAGCAGAGAAGAACGGCAGGCGCGAGTACGCATGTTCAACACTCCTTCGAAAAACAAACTATTGTACTCGAGGCATCACCGCAGGTGGGAATCGGGTCTAAAGTTAAAGCTAAACATCACCATGTTGAGAAATTATTGATCGGGTGGTGATTTTTATTTCAGCGCGGAATTTTCTCGGGAAGGTGTTGTATGCCCTATTATGATTATTACTGCAAATCCTGTCAGAAACCCTTTTCCAAAGTACTTTCCATCGACCAGCACGAGAAGGACCGGGTCCGCTGTCCCCATTGCAACGGCAGCGATGTGGAGCAGAGGTATTCAACGTTTTACGCAGTGACGTCGAAAAAGAGCGCATAAAATCCGCTCGCGGAATCGAATGCGCAGGGTCCCGGCTGAAGCTTCAGTTAATAGAGAACGTCATGTGCACGACGGCTGTAATATCTTTTTCCAGGGACGATGTATCGTTGACGCCATAGCCGGAGACTTCACTCGAGTCGGGAGGGGTGATCTGCATGACGCCCATCTCGGCAGCGCGTAAGCTGCCGACCTGGTTGCCGGTGCTCGAGGCAATCTGCTGGGCGCGTACTTTGGCATCACGAGCGGCCTCGCCCAACATTTCCACCTTCAGATCGCCAAGCTTAGTGTAGACGTATTGCGGTGCATTGGATTCCAGCAGCAGGCCCTGGTTCACCAGTTCGGTGACCTCGCGCGAAAGCTTGGTGATCTTATCTACCTCGGGCGAACGGACCTCAATCTGCTGTTGCAGACTGTAGCCGATAATGTTGCCGCTAAGCGCATCCCCGCTGTCGCTACCGCCTTCGCCAGCCTGCTTTCCCGCGCGGCGCACGGTGCTGGTGGTGATTGCGCTGATGACGATCTGGTCTTCGGGAACGCCCTTGGCAATCAGGTAGGCTTTGACCCGCGACACATCGCGCGCAAGGCTCTGGTAGGCTTCCCCCAGTTTGGGGCCGCTGGCGGTTACTCCCGCGCGCCAGATGATCAGGTCAGACTTGATGCGCCGGCGCGCCGAGCCGGTGACGACAATGGCCTGGTCGCGACTCTTGACGTGGACGAATGCCCAGGCGCCGATGGAAGCGGCAATCACCAGTCCGAGTGCCAGCACGGCGGCGGCATGCAGCAGGGGCGATTTTGCATTTTCATTCATTTGGAGATGTCTTCATCCATTCTAGTTCAGGAAATTTGCTGAGAAACTCCAATTCAGAGAATTGCCGGCAGCGAACCACACTTGTGACTATGTTGCCTTTCCGAAGTAACCCGTCATCAGTTCGGTAGCCCAGGCGGGCTGCTTTACCTCTCCTGCGGGGCCGAACTCGATTATGTAAGGCTTGATGTCGAGGACCGGGGTTCCATCGATCGCATCCAGGTTGGCCACAGCGAGGGACACACCTTCAACTCTGACCAATCGGCATGTGCTCAGCCCGATCTTGTTAGGGCGGTTTTTCCCCCGCTGGGCAAAGATACCCACCTCGGGCCAATCGGCGCGTCCTCGCGGATGCCGTGAGCCGGTCACAACCGTATCCTCAGAGACAAGGTGCAGGTGAAACAAAGCCTGGACATGCGAGAACTCTTGTAAGCCCGCCAATGACTGTGATGAAAACCTGGCAGGGTCAAGGTCAATTCGCGAAACCAGGCCGCCCCAGATGTCATCCTGTGGCGCTTTGATTGTGGAACTCACGAAGCCTATGGGCATCATGGTAATTAACTCGAACGATTTGCTCATATTCACCTGCTGAACTGCTGGCAAATTATAGGGAGGAAATTGCAGGCAAAGAAATAGATTTTCTGGTTCTTCGGTTATCTATAGAGCCTGTTCTATATATCTTTATTATCAATATTATTTATTGACAAACTTAATAATATTAATATATAACTTGACTTTATTAATATCTCAGGAATGCAAAGAATGGCAACGAATTCCAAGCTGACTAGAGACTGGCAAGAGCTCACAAGGCTGACTCAAGGCCAGCCTATCGTGGTTGAGCGAGTGCGACTGACCGAAAAAGAGATCGCCATCGAGGGAGAATTTGAGCTCCCCCAACTGGCGCAACTCAGTGTTGAAGACCAAGTCTTTGTGATTGCCTTTGTTCGGTGTCATGGATCGATCAAAGAGATGGAGCAGATTTTTGGAGTGAGTTATCCCACGATCAAATCGCGGCTGAACCGCATTGCGGGGGGCCTGGAATTCGTGGAGACCAATCCGGCGCCCTCACGGGCCGAAATCCTTGATCGCCTCAAGCGCGGCGAAATCAACGCGCAAGACGCCGTTCGTGAACTGGAGACATTGAAATGATTCCGCTTCTTGCTTATATCCGCATCTGCACCGGCCGAAATCGCGGTTTCCGTTTATGGATTCCGTTGTTTCTTGCCTGGCTGCTGCTTGCGCCGTTGGTGTTCCTGCTGGTGCCCCTATTTCTTGTTGTTTGCATGGTGGGCGAGGTGGATTCCTGGCAAGCGCTCTCGACTTTCTGGCAGATGCTGGTTGGTCTAAAGAATACCTACATTGAAGTTGCCCACCAGGAAACCTCAATCTTGATTCACACTTTTTAGGAGGAAGTATGAACGAAAATCGTATGCAAGTTCTGCAAATGCTGGCTGCCGGCCAAATCACAGCCGAAGAGGCTGAGCGATTGATTGCCGCCCTGGAAAACGGAGGCTCCGCTGGCGTTCCCGATGCGGGCGCTGAAACAACCCCGAAAGCGCGGCCCAAATACCTTCGTGTTCTGGTGGAAGCAGAGGAACTCGGGAATGCTCACGGGCCGACCAAGGTCAATGTCCGCGTGCCCATGCAGTTGCTGCGTGCCGGCGTGAAGCTGGCGAACCTGATTCCCGCCTAGGCCCGCGACAAGGTGAACGTGGCTTTACGCGAGCAGGGTGTGCAATTTGATCTAAACCAGATCAAGCCCGAAAATCTGGAAGAGATCATCGACCAGATCGGCGATTTAACCGTGGATGTCGACGATAAAAATGCAAAGGTCAAAGTATTCTGCGAATAAATGCAGTCACTCGGTGATCGTTCCATGAGCTCTCAACACCGAGGGTTATTTTTTCGACCTTCCTGCAGACCAAGGAGAATTGCGCCTTTCATTCGCATAACCTACTGGCTATTCCCGTTCTGGGCAGTGGTAGTCGCGTGGTCTGAGGACGCATTTTTCACCCATTTATCGAACCAAGACACCATCTCGTACAGGGTGTGCTCGGTGGATTCGCGCGCCACGTAACCATGCGCTTCGTAGGGCAACTGCACATAGCGAACAATCCCGCCGTTGCCCTTGATGGCCTGATACATGCGTTCACTCTGGATAGGGAAGGTCCCCGGGTTATTGTCTGCCATGCCGTGGATCAGCAAAATAGGATGCTTGATATTGTCAGCGAACATAAAGGGCGAGATATTCATATACATCTCGCGAGCCTCCCAGAGCGTACGGCGCTCGCTCTGGAAGCCAAACGGGGTCAGGGTTCGATTGTAAGCTCCGCTACGCGCCACACCGGCGCGGAACAGGTCAGAATGGGCCAGCAGGTTAGCGGTCATGAAAGCGCCATAACTGTGCCCGCCTACCCCGACGCGGTTGGGGTCGGTCACGCCCAGTTCTGCGGCCTTATCAATAGCCGCTTTGGCGCTTGAGACCACCTGCTCGATGTAAGTATTGTTCATCGTATCCGGATCGCCAACCACCGGCATGGTTGCGCCGTCCAGAATGGCATAGCCCTGGGTGAGCAGGAACAGGTGAGAAATGCCGCTGATCGTGGTGAAGCGATAGGGCGATCCGGAGACCTGTCCGGCGGTATCGGCGTCGCTGTATTCCAACGGGTAAGCCCAAACAATGGTCGGCAGGCGCTCGCCCTTCTTATAATTCGGCGGCAGATAGAGAGTAAAAGAAAGCGGCACACCGTCGGCCCGCTTATAAGTAACAATTTGTTTACTGATGCCGCGCAATTGCGGGGCGGGATCAGAAAAGCTGGTGAGCGCTCGTTTCTCCGGGCTGCCGGCTGTGCGCAGGAAATAGTTCGGTGGTTCTGTGGGACTCTCGTACTGGGTGATGAAGTGCGAGCCATCGTTCGAGGTAAGCGCCGCCACCGACTCAAAGCCGCCATCAGCGCATTGGAAGATCCGCTCGGCTTTCAGCGATTGCAAGTCAAAGCGGTCGAGGAAAGGAAAGTCTCCTTTGGGCGAGGCGCCCTCCCCGGCAAGAAAAATCGAATCACCGTTCTGCACTAGTACGCTCTTTCCATTGGACAGGATGTGAGTGAGAGGCGTCCCGGGATTCCGATAGCGTTCGCGGCTGGAGTGCTCCCACAAAAGCTTCAGCGCCTCCCCAGGCTGGTTGAGGTTGATCATGAATGTGCGTACCCAGCGGCGGCTGCGGTCATAGTCGCTCAGCAAGCCGACTCCCTTTTCTCCCCAGGCAAGGTTGCGGAAGCGTTGCTCCAATCTGGCCAGCTCCTTTGGCTGGTCCTGGAACGGAGATACCAGCATCATCAGATGGTCGTGGTAAGGCACCTTGGCCCTCGTATCGCCATTATCCAGGGCTTCGGCCCAAACCAGCGTCGCTGGCTGGGTAGGCAGCCATTCGTAATCACGCGGTCCTGTGGGTACGCCTTCAATAGGGACGTGTTCTTCCGAAGGCAGGCTGGCGAGCGTGTATTCCACCTTGCCGGCTTGGTCCCACACTTCGACATTCTTGGCGAAACCATCGGCCGGCAGCAGGTAAGAATAAGGGCGATGAATCCGGCTCACGAGAACATGGGCGCCATCGGGAGACGGTTCCACGTCGGAAACAATGGCCGGTTTGCCAATGGGGCTGATGCGGCCGGTGTTCGTCTCCACCAGTGAGAGTTGCGCGGTTGCATAGTAGTCGAATAGTTCTTCGTCATGAGGGCTTTCGAGCAGGTCCTCAAATGTTACTGCCGGCGCTTTCTTGCCATCGCTTTCCTGGATAATCGGACCATCCGTGCCGCCGGACTCTGCTGGAGGCTTACCCCGTGTCTGGGGTACAGCCTTGACCAGAAGGGTATGGCTGTCCGGCATCCATTGCAGTGCCGGTCCTATGACTGCGTTGATCTTGACGCCAGCAACCTGATGGGCGCTGGCCGAAGCGGCATCGCCGACCCAAAGCTCAATCCCGTTCGGTGTCGTGTGGGTGAAAGCAAAATGCCGGCCGTCGGGTGACCAGCGGGGCAAGCTCAGGTAGGCATTCTGTGGAAGCTGGATGGTTTGCTGTTTTCCATCGGCAACATTGACCAGATGCAGACCAATCAGCCGGGGGTGGGTGATGGATCCCATTCGTCGCCGGGTTGATTCGCAATCCCGCAATCCGCAGCATCGGTTGCGCCAGGTCCGCGACCGGCGGGTTCGCCAGCCGGTCCACCACCAGCAGGCGGTCTGCGTTCGGACTGGCCACGACCAAGGGCGTGGGCCGTGCGTCCAGAAGCTCAGGAATTGGCTTCGGAGCTCTCTGATAGCCGTGCATCGCCGGTTGTGTTTGTGGCTGCGCCGGTTGTATGGAAAGCAACGCCAGAAGCGCGAAGATCAGGAAGCGGAAGCTGCGGTGCAGTGCGGGCATGGGGGATACCTCACAATAAGGATTGGACGTGCCTCAACATAATAGTCGCGCAAGCCTCGCAGTGGGTGCGGTTTCGATTTCTGATGAAGGAATTGATATTCGTCTTTTGTTCGCTTAGGATTAGAATGACATCTGTTGGTGACAGCTTCCGCTCCATCCCGTAAGTCGTCCAATGCCGATCGGGTGAACTGGCTGTTCCTCGACCTGAACTCCTACTTCGCGTCGGTGGAGCAGCAATTGCGTCCCGAGCTGCGCGGCAAGCCGATTGCCGTGGTTCCGGTCATGGTTGATACCACGGTCTGCATCGCCGCCAGCTACGAGGCCAAGGCGTATGGTGTTCATACGGGAACGCAGGTGGGCGAAGCCAAGCGCATGTGTCCGGGGTTGGTGCTGGTGGAAGGGCGGCAAGACCTTTACGTTGAATTTCATCACCGTATTGTGGAGGTGGTGAATAGCTGTGTTCCGGTGACGGCGGTGGCTTCCATTGAT
>QIAW01000387.1:0-1379 GCA_003225655.1 Acidobacteriota bacterium | reverse complement strand
CAGAATGCGCTGCAACTCGGAACCGAAATCAAACAGAAGATCCGCTCCCAGGTGGGTCAAGAGCTGCGCTGCTCGGTGGGGCTCGCGCCCAACCGATTTTTGGCCAAGGTCGCTTCCGACATGCAAAAGCCCGATGGGCTGTTCGCCATCTGCGCCTCAGAGCTTCCCCAGGTTTTGTTCCGCCTGCATCCTTCTGATCTGCCCGGAATCGGCTTCCGTACCAACCTGCGGCTGGAGCGCCGCGGGATTTTTACCATGCAGCAACTCTGTGCCCTCTCTCGCGCGCAGATGTATGAGATCTGGGGCAGCGTGTGGGGCGAGCGCCTGTGGCATCTGTTGCGGGGAGATGATTGGGATGAAGATTACGACGCGCCGCAAAAAAGCGTAAGCCATCAACATGTGCTTTCGCCCGAATTTCGCACCCGTGAAGGCGCCGAGTTAGTCATGCAGAAGCTGCTCCATAAAGCGGCGGCACGCTTGCGCAAGCTGCAGGTATGGACGCGCGGTCTCTCGCTCTACATAAGTTTCTCTCCCCGGCGCGAGAAAAAGATCTGGGAGTGCCACACCCGCCTGCAGGAGTGCCAGGATACGGTCACGCTGCTGGAAGCCTTTCGCAAAATGTGGCAGGAGTGCCCCAGGCTCGGCGATCCTATGCTGGTGGGAGTGGCGCTGTATGACCTGGTCCCCGATCGCATGCACACCGCCTCTCTGCTGGAGGATGAATCCAAACGAGGACGCCTGTCGGAAGCCATGGACTTTCTCAACAGCAAATATGGCAGCAGCACACTTCATCTCGGCGGCCTGCAGCAGGTGCGCAGCGCCGCCCCCACGCGTATTGCATTTTCCAGCATTCCCGAATTTGAAAAACCCAATCCCGCCTTACGCCGCAAAGGAAAGGCGAAGGGAATTGCCGGCGAATCATCGTAATGACATGACAACCGACCGAAAATGCATCTGCATACCTACTTGAAAGGCCCGAATAAAATCACTTCCCAGGGGCAGGTCTTTGCGGTATAGTTTCCAGACCTCTCCAAAAACTAGTACAACCTTAAAGATCAAGGGAGAAACTTTCATGAGCGATGGTGGACAACAAGGCATTTGCCCAGGGTACGGCTCCGGGAACCACAGGAACGGTGTACAGCGGTCCTTCGTCCACGCAAGGGACGGTATATGGTGGACCTTCGTCTACTACACCCATAGCCAAAGCACCGGCGCCGAGCGGGATGGATCCCGCCGTGCTCAGGAGCGCCAACTGGTTTTTCTACATTGCCGCACTCTCTTTGGTCAGTTCGTTTGTTGCCATGAGCAGCGGTGTCAGCTTGCAGTTCGGCACCGGGCTGGGCATTAGCCGGGCCATAGACGCAGGCTTTGGCGGCTTG
>QIAW01000386.1:1088-2443 GCA_003225655.1 Acidobacteriota bacterium | reverse complement strand
CTGAGAGGGTTCAAGAGTGATATCAAACCCCGACTCCTTGGGCACGGATAAATCCGTACCCTGACACGAACCTAGTGTCCTGAGTCGTTAATTCGTCGGCAATAACGAGCGATAGAATCGAGGATGGCGTCAGCCGATTTTGTCCAGACGAACGGTTTCGGCTGGGTGTTGTGGTGATCGAGAAAGATGCGGATGGCAGTTTCCAGCTCTTTCGTAGAGCGAAAGCTACCGCGTCGGATTTGCTTCTCGGTAAGAGCGGCAAACCAGCGTTCGACCAGGTTGAGCCAACTGGCCGCCGTGGGGGTGAAGTGAACGTGGAAACGTGGGCGTTTGAGAAGCCAGCGCTGGATGGTCGAAGTCTTGTGGGTAGCGTAGTTGTCCATGATCAGATGTACGTCCAACTCCGGGTGCACGTTGTCTTCAATGGTATCGAGGAACTTGCGGAACTCTGCACTACGGTGGCGGCGGTGCATGGCCCCGATCACTTTGCCGGTTTTGGTATCGAGGGCGGCGAACAAACGGGTGGTCCCATGGCGCAGGTAGTCGTGGGCGCGGCGTTGGGCTTGTCCGGGACGCATGGGGAGCAGTGGCGCGGTTCTCTCCAGAGCTTGAATCTGGCTCTTTTCGTCGACACACAAGACCAGAGCGCGCTCCGGCGGGTTCAGATACAGGCCGACGATGTCGCGCACCTTGTCGATGAACAGCGGATCGCGGCTCAGTTTGAAGCTTTCCGTACGGTGGGGTTGGAGAGCAAAAGCGCGCCAGATGCGGCTGACCGCCGTCTGGTTCAGTCCGCTGGCCTGGGCCATCGAGCGCGTGGACCAATGGGTGGCGGCAGCGGGTTTGCTTTCCAGGGTGCGTGTCAGGACAGCTTCCACTTGGGCATCGCTGATCTTACGTGGCTGCCCGGGACGCGGTTCATCGAGCAATCCGTCCACCCCCTGCGCCACAAAACGTTCCCGCCACTTACTCACCGTCTGGATATGGATCCGCAACTGTCGGGCCACCCCAGCGCTGCTATGACCTTCCCCCAAGCGCAACACGATGCGCGCGCGCAAAGCCAGGGCTTGGGCCGAAGTCGGTCGGCGCACCCATTGCTCCAAAATCTCCCGCTGGGCTGGTGTCACCCGCGGAACCGGCAGTCTCCGTCGTTTCAGCATGGCAGTTCTCCTGCCATATTAGACGGAATGATCCCTGGAAAGTATGTGACTAATTAATGACTCAGTACACTAGACAAAATTCACCTGTCAAGAGAATGTTTACGTCACTTTGAGATTCGCCGACGAATTTGAAAAATGAAGATCCTCGAACTTCACGCTGCATAAAAAATGCACTGCTCTTTCGAGCAGGGCATT
>QIAW01000386.1:0-983 GCA_003225655.1 Acidobacteriota bacterium | reverse complement strand
GTGTTTAAGGCGTTGAACATGTCTGCCCGGAACTCGTAGCCGGATCTCTCAGTAAAGCGGAAGCGCTTAGAGACCGAGAAATCCAGATTATCGTCAAACGGTGTCCGCTGCGTGTTACGGCGAACTGTGCGAGCGTTGGGAGCGCCAGCACCTTCAATCCAGTGAACGGTGGACGGATCGACACAGGCATTACCCTGGTCAGGATTTGCGAACCCCGTCGAGCACGTTGCAGAGATAATCGCCCGTGTATTCAGCGGAGCATTAGGATTGCTTATGTCTGGACGCGCGGCTGCGCCCTGACCCCAGCCGCCCCGGTCGGAGCCGTTGGCGACAGTGAAGGGGATACCGTCTTGCCAGTGAGAGATGCCCGAGAAGGTCCAGCCGCCCAACACCACTCCGAGAATACCGTTCTTGGGCTGGGGAGGACTCCACAAAAAGCCAATCGAGGCCACATGCCTGCGGTCGTAGTCGGAGTTGGCGTAGTCAATGTGAGGACTGAAGCCCAACACCTGGGGAGCAGACTCAAAGGAAGCGGGGGTTGAGTCAAAGGCAAACACATCGCTAATGTCATCGAGGAAATGGGAGTAGGTATAGGAACCCTGGAATTGCAACTCCCCAATCGGAGTGGATTTGAATCCCCGTCTCAGGGAGGACTGAAGCGATTCGTAGTTGGAATTGGCCGAGGCTGAACGCACGGTCCGGATGCCGACCTGAGGCTGGAACCGAAGCCCGGTTGCGGCATTTACGATGGGATTCAAATCGAGATTGCGGTACAAGTGGCGCGAGGCCGATCCGACGTAGGAAGTATCCCAAATCATGCCCATAGGCAACTCCCGCTGGAAGCCGAAGGACCAGCGAGCGGTCCGGGGATTGGGGAAGCTGCCCAGGAAAAGGTTGCTTTGGGCTGATAGCGCGGTTGCCGGGGTTGCTGCAATTCCTGCAAACAGCGTGCTGAAGCTTGCAGACCCGCGGCCGGTTGCGGG
>QIAW01000385.1 GCA_003225655.1 Acidobacteriota bacterium | reverse complement strand
GGGATAATAGTTACCTTAAAGGTAGACTTGCAGCTATTTTCCAAAATCGTGCGCTCGCTGAAGGCCTTCGAAGAAGTAATTTCGCCGCGAGCGGGCCGGGATGCTGATTCCAGCCCGCCGGCAGCAACTCCTCTTCGCCGACGACCCCGCATCGGCATAGCTCTGGGCGGGGGATTTGCCCGAGGCATGTCGCATATCGGCGTACTCAAAGTGCTGGAAGAAGAGAAGCTGCCAATCGATTACGTTGCCGGAACCAGCGTAGGCGCGGTTATTGGAGCGGCCTTTTGCGGCGGCCTGAGCGCCAAAGAGATGGCAGAAACCGCCGAACTGGTACGCTTTAGAGATTTTGCCCGCTGGACCTTCTCCCGCTTTGCCCTATGTTCGAACGACCGCATGCAAGGTTTTCTGGAGCGGCTGCTCAAAGTGTACAGCTTTGAAGAGCTGGGTATTCCGCTGGCGGTTGCGGCAACCGACCTTGCAACCGGACAAGGCGTGGTTTTCAGGTCAGGGTCTCTGATTGACGCCGTGCGGGCGAGCTGCGCGTATCCGGTAATGTTTCTTCCCGTAAGCCTCGACGGAAAGCTTTACGTGGATGGGCTGCTGGGGTATCCGGTGCCTGCCAAGCCGTTGCGTGAGATGGGCGCCGAACGCGTAATCTCCGTGCACTTGGCGGCAAGCTGGGTTTCGGGCAAAGGTCCTCGCCATGTCTTCGACGTGCTTGGCCAGTGCTTTTCGATTGCCCAGGAGAGAATGAGCCCCTATTGGAAGCAACATACCGATATCATGATCGAACCCGATGTCGCCAGCTTCGGCTACGATGAATTTCAGCGCGCCCCCGAGATGATCGCCATTGGCGAGGCCGCAACCCGCCGGGTGCTCCCCCGGATACGCGCTTGGCTCGAAGGCACAGAACCGGAGCCTCTACCGCAAGAGCAACCCTCCGTCAAAGCCGCAGGCGCATCTGCGCTGCAAGCCGTTCGCCTAACGGCAAAATAAATTATTGAGCTTTAGGTTGTCTTCCCGGTTGGCAGACCCTGGAGTTGCGCTTGTCTGGCCTGCGATTGGATTAGATCAAGAATTTCCTGGTCTTCGGGCATGTGGCCGGCTTCCCGGTAGGAAAAGATACGCTTGCCGTCTACAAAAACATCGAGCATCCCCAGGCTTCCCATGCTGATTCGGGGTTTGACCCCAAACTTTTCAGCAATGAGTTTTTTCAGGCTCACGGCCCGAATGCGATGCTCGGCTCAAATAAGGCAGCGTTTGATGACGATTCTCATGCGGCGTTGGTCTTGCTGGAAGAATCAGTATGCGGAGTGAGTCTGAAGATCTTGCGCACCATCCACACCGGCGCCACAAACACGTGCGCAGGGTTGGTGAGGAAGGCGGGCTTGTTGCCTTCGATGAAATGACCGACCCAGGCCATGGCAAAGGCCAGAGGAATCAGGAGCGCGGCAATGATGGGATGAAACCACACCACGAAGATGGAAGAAAAACCCGTGGGAATGGCCAGCATATGCAACGCGCGGTTCACCGGATGATTGTGCGCGTGGTCGTAGTGCGCGTAAAGACCCATGGCATGCCCTCCGTACGGCCTAGTTTACCCCACTCTCAAAAAGCTGGGGAGCAAAAAACTAGGGTTGGGCCGATGCCGATCTTTGCGCCTCGGTGGCGGCCCCCAGATCACACTCGGCGCGGAAGGCCTCAAACCAGGTCACGATGGTATCGCGAACGACCTCCGTCTTGCCGAAAAACTGGGTTGCCATGCCGGTGAGCTCAATCCAGACGTATACGTGCGTGCCGCCCGCCCGTCGTGGCGAGAAGCTGACCCACTGCTCGTAAGTAACACCGACGCCGTGACCCACCCAGGCCACTTTGTGAAGTGGCTCACACACCGTCAGGACCTGCTTAACTGTCATGGGCCGGGGTTGGAGCAAATCCACCTCAAGGCGGCTCCCGGTCACCCAGGGCTCGCCCTCCACCCAGCGTATGTCGCCATAGATTCCGTTCCATGACCGCCAGCGCTTCCAGTCGCTGTAAATTTCCCAGGCCCTTTGCGGGTTGCATTTGACCTGAACGGAGTGTTCGATTCTCGATCCCATTTGTGCCGTAATTTATTGTCGATTGGATTTCTTCACTTGCAAATTTGCCGTATTACATCCAAAGCATGGGCGCAGGCCGCGCGATCCACATCCAGATGTGTCACTAGGCGGATGGCTTGCGAACTCACACCGGCGGCAAGAATATTGCGGGCCGCCAACTCGCGCGTCATGTCATCGGAGGTCATACCGGTGCCGCCGATATCAAAGATCAAGATATTGGTTCTAACCTTGGCGGCAGCGATGGCAATTCCGCGAATAGTGGCCAATCCTTCCGCCAGGAATTTTGCGTTCTCGTGGTCTTTGTGCAAGCGCGCCGGTCCTTGTTCGAGCGCAATCAACCCCGCGGACGCAAGAATGCCGGCCTGGCGCATGCCGCCGCCCAACGCCTTTCTATATACGCGGGCCTGCTCGATGAAGTTCCGTGAACCCGCAAGCAGGGAACCGACAGGTGCGCCCAGCCCCTTGGAGAGGCAGAACATGACGGAATCGAATTTCCTGGTAATCTCGCGCACCGGTCTATCCAAAGCCACAGAGGCGTTGAAGATGCGGGCGCCATCGAGATGCACCGGCAATCCCATCTCGTGGGCCTGGTCGCAAATCTCGTCGGCAAGTTCCTGCGGATACACGGTGCCCCCAGCCATGTTGTGGGTGTTTTCCAGCGAAATCATGCCGGTCTGCGCGCGGTAGTAGATTTTGGGACTGATGCGCTTTTTTATCTCGCTCCACGTCAGCACGCCATCTTCGCCATGCACCGGACGGACCATGCATCCGGAAAAGTGGGACAGCATGGCCATTTCATAGTTGAAAATGTGGGCGCGCTCTTCGCAGATGATCTCCTGTCCCGGGCGGGTGTGGATCTTGATGGCGATCTGGTTGCCCATGGTCCCACTGGGCACGAAGATGGCTGCATCACGGGCAAAAATTTCTGCCGCGCGCTGCTCCAGACGGTTCACCGTGGGGTCTTCACCGTACACATCGTCGCCCACCTCAGCCTCAGCCATGGCCCGGCGCATTTCGGGCGAGGGCTTGGTCACGGTATCGCTGCGCAGATCAACCGTGGCGGTGGTCTTCTGCTCTTCCGACTGCAACGCGTTTTGAACTTCAATTGCCATAATCAACCGCCTCGCAATTTCCGTCTCGCGACTTCAGTATCCGGTGATTCTAGTTCTCCGAGTGCCCGCCACTATGTCATTGCTGCAACCTGGGTTCAAGTGTCTCCTTAAAAAGTGGGTTCAAATTGGCACCCGCCCGTTTCCGTCCTCCCCGGTAGTGGGGATGGGGGCGTTTTCTTCACCTTCACACGCAGACATTTTCAATTTTTTCAGAGACGCGTTTGCTCAAGCTTACACAACACTATCGTGCAGGATAGGAAAGCAGGCTTGCACCCAGATTACCTTGGAACGGCATCGGACACAAACCGCTGAAAAACCTCATTAGAAACCAGCCTGCCGCGGGGAGTGAGGCGGACCACTTCTGCCTCTATCTCCATCAATTGCAAGCCGGTCAATTCGCGTATTACCTCGCGGGCATGATTGACCTGTCCCACCCCGAATTGCCGGGCCACATTGATTAAATTGACGCCTGCATTTAGACGCAGTCCAAGGAAAAAAGTCTCTTCCCAAGCTTGGCTGAATGTAAGTTCATTTCGGCCCAGACGCGGGAGATGCGCCTCCTCATCGTAGGCGGCAAGGTATGCAGGCAGAGAATCCGGCATGGCGAGACGTATGGCGTCAAAGTTCGCATCGGCGCTGGGCAGCATGGAGTGGGCGTCTACGCCGAAGCCGAGATAAGGCTGCCGCTTCCAGTACTTGAGATTGTGCCGTGACTCCATGCCGCTGCGCGAGAAGTTGGAAATCTCGTATTGCAGAATCTCCGCTTCGGCCAGCCCCTCGCATGCACGTTCATAGAACTCGACCATGAGATTCTCGTCGGGCACAAAGTGGGCGTGATAACGCGCACCGCCGGCCAGCAGTTCGTTTCCCAAGCGAGAGTCTTCATCTATCTCGAGCAGATAAACACTCACATGAGGAACGCCGCTTGCGATGGCAGCCGTAAGCGATGCCTCCCAGCTCTCTGGGGTCTGATGCGGCAGGCCGGCGATAAGATCGACATTCAGATTAGAGATGCCCGCAACACGAAGCCGCGCAATATCTTCCAGGACAGCTTTGCATGTGTGCAGACGCCCAACGGCGCGCGCCTCCTGGTCAACAAACGACTGCACGCCAAGACTCACGCGATTGACGCCGCATTGGACCAGGGCCTCGATCATCTCGTTCGAAAGCGTAGCCGGCGCGCATTCCACGGTGATCTCGGCATCTGCAGCGACTGCAAATTGCTGGCGAACTGAATGGAATATCTGCTCAATCTGCGCGGGATCGAGGATGCTGGGCGTACCCCCGCCAAGGTAAATCGTGTCTGCCGTTGGCTCCCACTTGCCGCCGTTGACTTTTGCCATACGCTCGGCGGAGGCGATATCCTGCGCCAGGCGATTCACGTAGCCTTGCATGCGGTCGCGCGAAAACACGTCGGAAGCGAAGTTGCAGTAGCTGCACTTCGTCTTGCAAAAAGGCACCGAAAGGTAAATACCGAAAGGCATTTGCAATAGGCTGACAGGTTCATCGTAAATGAATCTCTACAGGATTGCTCGATGGTGCGACTACCTGCATGCTTTCGGATTCAGTCATGCAAGAAAAATTTGCAGCATTG
>QIAW01000384.1 GCA_003225655.1 Acidobacteriota bacterium | reverse complement strand
GCGATCACATCAAGAGCGCATCTGACCTGGATATTCCACTCGTGGGAATCGGCCTGTTTTATGGGCAGGGATATTTCCGCCAGCGCCTCGACTGCGAGGGCTGGCAGCAGGAAGAATACCTGCAAACCGATACCAGCCAAATGCCCATGGAGCCGGCCATCGGCACCCATGGCGAACCGGTCATGGTGCAAATCGAAACCCGGGGAAGCTCGATCTGCGCCAAGGTCTGGCGGGTCAAGGTGGGGCGTTGCGATCTGCTTCTTCTCGATTCCAATGTCGAAGGCAATGCTCCCGAAGACCGTGAGCTCACTTCGCGCTTGTATGGCGGCGATGGCCGCGTTCGCATCCGCCAGGAGTTGTTGCTCGGCGTTGGCGGCTTCCGCGCTTTGAAGGCCATGGGCATCACCCCTGGTGTTCTTCATTTGAACGAAGGACACAGCGGATTTGCCGTGCTGCAAGCAATCCACAATCGGATGCAGGAAGAAGGCATTAGCTTTGATGAGGCCCTGCCCAGGGTCTCCCGCGAAGTAGTCTTTACCACGCACACTCCCGTTCCTGCAGGCCACGACCGCTTTAACGCTGACCTCATCGAGGAACATCTTGGACCGCTAAGAGAAAAACTGGGTCTCTCTCCCGAAAAGCTGATGGACTTGGGGCGCGAGAATCCCGGCAGCCCGCACCAGCAGTTCTGTCTGACGGCGCTGGGCCTGAGACTCTCACGCCGGGCGAATGCGGTTTCCGCGCTGCATGGCGAGGTTTCGCGGAACATGTGGACCTGCATCTATCCCGGCAAACCGGAAGACGCAGTACCGATAGGACACATCACCAACGGTGTTCACGTTCCCACATGGCTCGCGCCGCAGATGTTTCGGCTTTATGACCGCCACCTGGGGACGGGATGGCCCCAGCACAGCAGCGACGCTAAAACCTGGGAAGGCATTGAGAATGTAGACGACGGTGAACTTTGGGAGACCCACCTCAGCTTGAAATCACGTCTTCTGGATTTTGTGCGCCGCCGTGCCATCCAGGCGGCCGAGCGCCGTTCGGAATCGCTGGAAACTCTGCAGCGAGTAAGCCGGGTGCTGAGCCCGGATGCGCTGACCATCGGATTTGCCCGCCGCTTCGCCACCTACAAGAGGGCCAATCTCATCCTCTCGGATATCGAGCGGCTGGCCTCAATGGTCAACGACCCCAAACGTCCGGTGCAGTTTGTCTTCGCCGGCAAGGCGCATCCTCACGACGAGCCCGGCAAGCGCGTGCTGCAACAGATTGCGGAGCTGATGCGCGACCCGCAATTCGCCGAGAAGTTTGTCTTTGTGGAAGACTATGACATCAACGTAGGCCGGCACTTCGTGCAAGGGGTTGACGTCTGGCTGAATAATCCGCGGCGTCCTCTGGAAGCCTCAGGCACCAGCGGACAAAAAGTGGTGTTGAACGGCGGTCTGAATCTCTCCATCCTCGATGGCTGGTGGGCAGAGGCCTACGATGGCCTCAACGGCTTCGCCATCGGCACCGGCCACACCCATTCCAGCATGGACGTCCACGATACCCGCGATGGAGATGACTTGTATCGCGTGCTCCGCGAAGATGTGATTCCTCTCTACTACCAGCGCGACCGCGATGGCTTGCCCCGCGGCTGGATCAAGCGCATGAAGCGCACCATCCGCACCCTGGGCTGGCGCTTCAACGCCGATCGCATGGTCATGGATTACACCCTGAAGTGCTACGTCCCGGCAGCCGGCGGTATCTCGAGTGATATGCGCCCGGTGTGGTGAAACTCAGGCATGGATTTATGGGCCTGCTCCGAGCGAAGCCGAAGCCTTGCCAGCCAAAATTTGTCTCGTGGCGCCATCCTCAAATTTACTTTGTGTCCTTTGTGCGCGCCTTTGTGCCCTTGGTGGTTATCTTTTGCCTTTTTTAAAGAACAGTACTGCCGAATGCATATTTTGAATCCTGACAATTCCAATCGAGTCAAACGTTCTATGTAATTTGTTTTCGAGAACACAATTTTTTCATTTTTTATCCCCCCAAAGGAAGGAACGACTTGATGAGCGACCCCGTAAACGCCCAAGCCCTCGATATTCTCTTCCGCAAAGCCAGGACCCACAATAGCTGGCTCAACAAGCCCGTCAGTGACGACACACTGCATCAGCTTTATGACCTCATGAAATGGGGGCCCACCAGCGCCAACTGCTCCCCGGTGCGGATTCTTTTTCTGCGCACGCCTGAGGCAAAGCAGAGACTGTTGCCGGCGCTCTCGCCGGCAAACGTTGACAAGACCATGAAGGCCCCGGTGACGGCCATCATCGCCCATGACATGAAATTCTACGAGAAGCTGTCCAAACTTTTTCCGCACAACCCGGGAGCGCGGGAGTGGTTCTCCAATTCTCCCGAATTGGCGGAAACCACGGCCTTTCGCAATGGCACCCTGCAAGGCGCTTATTTCATCCCGGCGGCGCGTTCGGTGGGACTGGATTGCGGTCCCATGTCGGGCTTCGATAATGCCAAAGTGGACCAGGAGTTTT
>QIAW01000048.1 GCA_003225655.1 Acidobacteriota bacterium | reverse complement strand
ATCGCCGCAGAGACAACCATACAGAGCTTGAAGACCGTGGCCGGCTTCATGCGCCAGGTCGAGTTCAATCATGAGCGCATGCAAAGCGCCGCGCAGGCAGGCTTTATGAATGCGCTGGCGGCGGCGACCTATCTGGTCAACAAAGGGGTTTCTTTCCGCAAGGCGCACGAACAGATCGGCAACGCGGTCTGCTACTGTCTGGAAAAGGGCTGCGAACTCGCGGACCTTTCTTTGCAGGAGCTGCGCCAGTTCTCTCCTGAGTTTGGCGAAGATTTTTACGCCTGTCTGAACCTGCAAGCCGTTCTCGCCTGCCACAATGTAATCGGAGGCACGCATCCCGAGCAGGTGCGGAAAGCCCTGGCCAAAATGCGCCAGCAGATTTCGGTTTTAAGCGGAGAGGTGCATGCACACGCGTAGGGCCATTCTGCCGGATCTCATTGAGGGCTTTTCCCAGGCAGATACGCTCTTGCCCCGGCCGCTCGCCGAAATTTGCGAGAACGTACGCGACTTTCACGTAGTGGAAGAAGACGGCAACATCATCGGATGCGGCGCTCTGCACCTTTATGGTGTTCACCTGGCGGAGATTCGTTCCATCTGCGTCTCCCCCGAGCTGCAACACCGGGGCGCAGGCACGCTTTTGATCGACGCATTGCTCGCCGAGGCGGACCACCATCACGTG
Organism: Acidobacteriota bacterium; assembly: GCA_003225655.1. Lineage (GTDB taxonomy): Bacteria > Acidobacteriota > Terriglobia > Terriglobales > Acidobacteriaceae > QIAW01. The sequence goes on along the minus strand of QIAW01000048.1, from coordinate 7,541 downwards.
AGCTGTGTCTGCCTGTTCACGCTCATTCCTTCGTTCTTTTCCCGTTTTGATTTCCGCATAGTGACGCGTGAAGCCATTCCTGATAAGTTGTACAAAGACTGCTTGCTCTGTCCCAAGCTGCACGCCTGCGATGAAATCGCCATGGTGCGCGGCGAGCTTCCCAAGACTGCCATCCTGGGGAAGGTTCCCGTGGAAGTGCCGCTGGTCAAACTGGGTGCATGAACCAAGACCACGAAAAACAACAACTGCATCTTCCGCGCGGATTTTCTTTTTCCGCTGCCACTGCGGGCATCAAGGCCAGCGGCAAACCCGATCTCGCCCTGGCAATCGCTGCTGAAGGTGCATCGGCCGCCGCCCTGTTTACGACCAACCGCGTGGCTGCCGCTCCGGTCCAGGTCGGCCGCGACCATCTGGCCCGATCGCACGGACGCATGCGCGCCCTGCTGGTCAATTCCGGCAATGCCAACTGCGCCACAGGAAAAGCCGGCCACATCGCCTGCCGGCAGATTTGCGCCGCGGTGGGCGATGGCCTGGGAATGTCTGGACGGCAGGTTTTCCCATCCTCTACCGGGATCATCGGTGTGCCTCTGCAGGCAGACAAGATCCTGGCGCGCCTTCCCCAACTGATAGCCCAGGCTGAAGCCACCGAGGCTGCCGCCCGCGCCTTTGCCGGCGCCATCATCACCACAGACTTGCGTCCTAAACTCACATCAGCCCAGTTGAAGGTTGGTAACAAGACGATTTCCATTCTGGGAATTGCCAAAGGTGCGGGCATGATCCACCCCCAAATGGCGACGATGCTGGTATATCTCTTTACCGATGCAGAGGCATCGCCGGCGGCTTTGCAGGGTCACCTCCGCGCGGCGGTGGATCTAACTTTGAATTGCATCTCCATTGACGGAGATACTTCTACCAACGATACCGTGCTGCTTCTGGCCAGCGGCAACAGCGGTCTGAAATTGCAGTCGGAAGGGGTGCGCTCGAAGTTTGCCGAGTCGCTCGCCGCAGTCTGCCGCTCGCTGGCGGAGCAGATCGTAGGCGATGGCGAAGGCGTGAAGCATGTCGTGCGTTTATTGGTGCAGCAGGCGCGCAGCCGCGAGGAAGCCGACCAGGTGGCGCGGACCATCGCGCATTCCTTGCTGGTGAAGACGGCCTGGGCCGGAGCCGACCCAAACTGGGGACGCATTCTGGCCGCCATTGGCCGAAGCGGGGTGCCGCTCGACCCGGCGCGCGTCGATATTTTCTTCGGCAAACAGCAGGTTTGCCGCAAGGGCGAGGCGGTCAGTTTTGATGAAAAATCAGCCCACCTTTATCTGTCGCAGCCGCAGTATGAAATTACCATCCAGCTCGGACGCGGCAAAAGCAGCTCCGAATTCCTCACCTGCGATCTCACCGCCGAGTACGTTCACATCAACGCCGATTACACGACGTAGTGCTGTCTGCCGGTTATTAGTAACCGTTCAGTCGAGCGCCCCAGCAAGACGTTGCTGCCCGATTCCCAATAAGAGACAAACCAGACCGATGAACCCTAACACAACTGCTGAAACACGCGAAAGTCCTTCCAGCAGCATGGCAAATTCGAGGTTAACTGAATTGGCTTCGACGTAGAGAGTGGGCCTTGTTATATCGAGTCTGCTTGCATCGGAGTCTACATCGACAACCAAAGTGTACTTATCACCGCGGTTTGCGTCGAAGTACGCGAAACCTGCTCCGACTGTGGAAGCCGACATGCTACCTCCGCTATTCTGTCCATACCGGCCAGACAAGACTGCTTTGTCGTCGCGCAGCAGACGCCAACTAAAGCTCAAGATGGGCTTCTCAGTACATTTCGGTTCAGGCGAAAAACCCGTCACACCGGTCAAACACTGCACGGCCTCCTGGGATATGGCCCCAGTCTGAAACTCGATATCGGCAAAGTACCGTGCTGTGTAATTGATTTTGAATGTCTGCTCGATTTTGCCTGGGCGGAGTGATATCGGTCGACGTACTGGACACCAGACAATGGATTTGAAATAACCGTAAATCCCCGCCGGAATCAACACTGCGACCAGAAGCAGCGCAACTCCAAACTTACAGCTGCGGTTCGCTGTGATATGCCGTCCAATAGTCTTGAGAAGAAGCAACATAAAGAATCTTTAACTGTCGAGACTCAGGGTTCGCCTTCAACTACCACGTGTAATGCACCGTGTACGTAATGATCTTTTCTCCATCCGCCGGGATATGCACGCGAAACTCGCCCGTTTGTGAATCGGTCTTGTTGAACGAATCTGATTGTTTTGTTAAATCCCAATTCTTGCAGCGATAAAAATGCTCGACCACTCGCACATCGGCGGCTTCTTTCTTGTGATTGCGCACATGGATCTCGAATGATTCGTCAATCCAGTGCTTATTGTCGTCGCGTCCGTACTCCATTTGCCGGCGCTCGCCTTTAAGATCAAACGCATTTCCGGTAAAGATGCGCAGCGTCTCGTCTTCCGGCGTGTGGGAGATGATGTTTTCGCCGGTAAATTCCAGTTGCCCATCTTCATCGCGGCGATAAAAGCGGACGCGGCCCTTGGGCAGGGGCATGCCGAGGTTGTTTGATTTCGAGTTCACGATCTCCTGCATGACCCAGATGTCAGTATTCATCTCGGTGCCGTAGCTCTGGTCGGTGCGCAATTGCTCGAGGTTGTAGTATTGGTAGCGATCGAGATCGATCTTGGCCCCATCATAGACGTAGATGCGGTGCGACTCCACCCCGGCAGCGCGGATGAACTCAACCTGCTTGCTCTCGCGGTCGCGCAGCGTGACCAGCCGTGGCAGGGTGTAGAGGTGATATTCGTCGAAGGCCTTTTCTTTCACTCGTTGGGGCTCCTCAGCTCTCGCGTCTGCCAACATATATCCTGCAGCAACGCCGCCCGCGTATCCCGGTTGTATTTTGTTGACCTCACCGGCCATCAATTTGATCTTGGCATGCTCGAAGGTTTTCCCGCTCTCGTTATCCATGGTGACCCAGCCCACCACATCGAGAATGTCTCCCTTGGGCGGGGCCACGACGTTGTAGTCGGCCTGCCAGTTCATGCCTCCAGTAACGTAACTGAGTTCGCCGGTGGTTTTGCCGGCTTTGTCAGAGCGTAACAACCAGTCAAGCGTGGGCTTCATGATGGTGTCGTCCCCCAGGCTGGGGAAGATTGGTTTTCCCGGCAAGCCAAATTGCAATTGCCCATTGATCTCGATGATAGGTTCGCCGCTTCCCGCGGCCGTATTGGCATATGCCATTTGCTGCTGATAGTACTGGTAGTTGTAGCTCTGAAAAGCCGTGGTATGCGCAACGTATCCGCTGCGAATAATCTTGCCCTTCGCGATTTCCGTCTTGCCATCGCGCTGCACCTGGAAATCGAGGACCTTGCCTTCATTGAGCGCCAGCAGCAAGGGCTCTGAAAGTGGGTCATTGCGGTAGTTCTGCTCCAGGATATGGAGCTTATAAGCGCCGGAAGGATCGCGCAGCATCACCGAGTCTGGTTCCACGTGCGCGGTGGTATCGGAAAAATGTACCTGGTTGTTCCCTAGCTGCAAATCCAGCGGAATCGGTTGCCGCACGACAGCAAAGTTCTGGTTGTAGATTGTGAGCGCAAGTTCGCTCCCGCCCGCTTGCTCGGCATCGCCGGCAAATCGCGCGATCTGGGTAGCGGCGAATGCGATTGCCGTGAGGCTGGCAACACCGACCCATGCAAAGACATGCCTGCTTTTCATCTCTTCCCCCCCTGCATCAATAGACACTGTTCGAGTATCCAGAGTTCCTGCATTGGAAGAACGGTAGGGCAGGCGAAACTTGCAGGCAAAAAAATTAAATTGGGTAAGGACTTTCCAGTAGATTGGTCGCAATTTGTGGATCGATGCTTATAAGAATGCTAGAGCCGTAGCCCCAGCTTCTGGGCAATTCTGAGCAACATTTCTCACTTACTTCTTCGGCTCAACCACCAGTGCAGTGCCATAACACAGGACCTCGGTTACGCCCTGCATGACTTCGGTGGCATCGTAGCGTATACCCACAATGGCGTTGGCGCCCATCTGGGCGGCGTGCTGGATCATGAGGTCATAGGCGTCGTTGCGGGTTTTTTCACACAACTCGGTCAGCAAAGTGATGTTTCCGCCGATCAGAGTCTGTAGGCTGGCGCCAAGAGTGCCTATCACCGAGCGCGAGCGGACAATAATTCCGCGTACCACTCCCAGGTTGCGGGTTACCGCATGGCCCTCCAGTTCAAATGTCGTGGTTGTCATGGTGTGGGGAATCATGTTTTTCGGTCTCGGCCACATGGTACAGTTTTAGGAACAGCTAGTACAATCCCAAATACAAGGTTTTTTCGGGCTGCTATGAAAGATCCGCTGCCCGTCAGGCAACCTGATCGGCAGGCAACAGGAAATGGCGCTTCTCTTACGTCCATTGAGCATCGGCGAAATGCTGGATCGGACATTCAGCATTTACCGCGACCACTTCAAGCTTTTCGTGGGGATCTTCGTTTTTCCGCAGCTTGCGATTCTCGCCGTCAATTTTGGATTGCACGTCATTCTTCATGCTGCTGCTTCCTCGCCGGCCGCTGCTCCCATTGCGGCCCTCGGCTTCGTGGTTTATCTGCCGGTGTATTTCGCTACCATTATGGTGACCTATGCGGTGGGCCAGGCTGCGACAGTCTACGCCGTCTCCCAGGTATATCTGGATCGCCCGACTACCATCAGCCAGGCTTATTCATTCATCAAAGGCCGCTTTTGGAGCATCCTTGGGGTGGTTCTGCTGGTTTTTATAGGCGGAATCGCAGGCACCTTCGTCGGATTGCTGGCGCTGCTGGTAGGAGCGATCGTGTTGCCTGTGCTCATCGTTTTGTACAGTGCACTCGCCGTTCCGGTCACAGTTTTGGAAGGACGAGATCCGGTCGAATCCATTAAACGTAGCTACAATCTCGTTAAAGACGATCTCGGTCGGATTTTCCTGATTTGGGTGCTGTTTTTTGCTATCCAGATCGCCGCATCCGGTCTCATCACCATCCCTGCAATCCTGCTTGCGGAGGCGCTGTCACGGCACGGGCAGGTACCGCTTTGGCTCAACGCTTTGAGCGATTTAGGCGAGTTCGTTGTCGGATGCGTTGTAAGACCGCTGCTTACCATCGCGTTTTCCATCGCATACTACGATGAGCGAGTGCGCAAAGAGGCTCTCGATATGCAGTTCATGATGGCAGCCATTGATCGCAATGCCATGTCATCGGCTGCGGCAATGGCTGGCGGTCCTGCCGTACCTCCTTCTGCGTGAGTCAGCATGTTGAGCCACCTGCGCAAATCGACTCGATGCTTTCTATGGGCTTGTTGGCTCGCTATCCACATTGTGCCGGGCGCCGGTGGCCTCGTTGCCCAAACGGGTGCGCAAGATAACGCCGGCAAAATCGGCCTTGATACCTATCGTGCTGAACTAGACCGCCTGTCTCAGGCGGTCACCGCTATGCAGGAGCACCCGGAAGAAGCGCGGGCATTGCGAGATTCACTGCCCAAGAAATGGACCGTCAGCGATCAGGGAACAAGCTACGAAGTTTCCACGGCGCGGCTGGCAGATGACCTCGACCAGTTGCTAAAAGATCCGCACAACGGTTCTTACCGTGCCTCGCTGAAGCGCCGCATCGTTGCTTTGCAAGCCGAGGCGGATGCATTTGGCTCAGAGGCTTCATCTTCAAGTGATGCACGGCAGAAGCTACAAAAAATTCTGGGCCGCAAAGAATTTCGCATAGCTGAGGGTTCCACATGGCTTGAGCGCCAGGCTGAGAAATTCGCGCGCTGGTGGTCGAGCCTGAAAAAACCCTCTGTGGGACACGTCAACTTTTCTCCCTCGTTGGGCCGTACCCTGGTTTGGGCCATGATCACTGCGGTTTGTCTGGCGCTGGCATTTGCGCTGTGGAAGTTGATTACGCGCACGCGTGAGAACCTGGATTTGAACCTCTCGGGGGGAGAGCAATTCCATAAGCGCTCACGCGAATGGGTGACCGATGCGCTGGCAAACGCCCGTCGCGGCGATTACCGCAGCGCCATACGCTGCGCCTATTGGGCCGCGGTCTTCCGTTTGGAAGAACTGGGGCGCTGGGCCCCCAACCGTACCTTGACGCCGCGGGAATACCTGCGCCAGTTGCCGGCAGATCACTTTCAGCGTCCATCGCTCGCCGATCTTACGCAACGTTTTGAACTTACCTGGTATGGCTATGCCGCGGCTACCGCCCGCGATTTTGATCAAGTCACTGAACAACTGGAGAAACTCGGATGCCTGGCTCCTTCAGCCGCAGCGACAAAAAAATCCTGATCGTCGCGGGCGCTTCTCCCGAGGAGGATACGAGCCCGTTTCCTTCCAGCTACGCGCCGGGCCCACGTGGGGCCAAGGCTGCCTACCTTCTGCTCGAGGAGCTTGGCTACTCCATCACCCGCTGGGAATTGCCGCTGGAAAAGCTGCCTTCGCCCGGCCAGGCGGCCACGGTGCTGGTGTTGTCAGATCCGATCGATCGCATCACCTCGCGAGAACGCGAAACGCTTACATCGTGGGTGCAGCAAGGGGGCATTGTTCTTGCGACCGGTTACTGGGCCAATTCTTTTCTTCCCGACCATGCGGCCAAGTTTGAGTATGAAGAGGAGGCGAAAAAATTCTCTGCCGCCGCTCCCAGTAACTTGAACCGGGAGATCCCCCAGATCACCATGAAACCCGAAGCTTATTGGGATACCAGGAAGACCGCCGCGCCCGTCGTCTTTGGCGATGACGATCACGCCGTGGTGGTCTCCTATGAATACGGTAAAGGACGCGTGATCTGGTGGGCGGGGCCGACCCCGCTGACCAATGCCGGCTTGAAAGAAGCAGGGAACATGGAACTACTGCTAAGTTCCGTAGGTCCATCGCAAAACAAGCAGATCTTGTGGGACGAATACTTTCACGGCCAACGTCCTGGCCTGACATCATATTTTGCCGCTACACCTCTCATCTGGGGAACCGTACAATTGGGAATTGGCCTGCTGGCAATTTTCTTTACCTACTCGCGGCGCAGCGGGCCGGTGCGGCCGCTTGTGCCGCAACCCCGTCTCTCGCCCCTGGAATTTGTGGATTCGCTCGGCGGACTTTATCAGCGCGCGCATGCGGCTTCGGCCGCGGTTGGCGTGGCTTACCAGCGCTTTCGTTATCTGCTCATCAAGCGTGTGGGACTGGGCAGCAACGCCAGCACCAAAGAGCTGAACCATGCCGTTCGCGAGCAGATGGGCTGGCGCGAGCCCGGCTTTTTGGAGACCCTGCATCATTGTGAGCGCGCCATAAACAATTACGAGCTCAACGAGGATGAAGCCGTGCAGTTGGTCCAGGCATTGCAGCAGTACACGCGGGTGCTACGGCTTTCGCCGCGCACTCAAAAGGAGAAGACCGATGGAAGCAGTCGGCAACGCAGTTAGCAATATTGAATCGGTGAGCAAGCTGGCGGCGCACGTCCGTGCCGAGCTGGGCAAGATCATCGTGGGGCAGGAGCCTATCATCGACCAGTTCCTGCTGGTCA
>QIAW01000047.1:1329-4793 GCA_003225655.1 Acidobacteriota bacterium | reverse complement strand
CATGATCTTACTAGGCTTTTCTTACAATCTGGCTTTTGCCTACGTCGTTTTGGTTACTCATTCGCGTCCTGCTGGCGAAGAGGAAGCATGAGTGCAACTGTCGTGCCAATTCCTTTTCGACTGGCCAGATGAATTTCTCCGCCGTGTTCCTCGATGATTTGCCGGCAGAATGACAGCCCCAGACCCATTCCGTGTGGTTTGGTTGAGTAAAGTGGGCGAAATATCTTGCGAAGCTCAGCCTCTTCGATTCCGATGCCGGTGTCTGATATCTCTATGATAGCGGTTTCCTGATGATCCCGATCAGGCAGGCGCAGTTGGGTTTTGACAGCAAGCGTGCCACCAATGGGCATGGCTTCCATGGCATTTTTCAGCAGGTTCAGTAGAACCTGATTGATGGTGCGTTGGTCCATTTCGCAGACGAGAGGCGCGGGGGCCAGGGAAAGGGTCAGTTGAATGCGGCGGTGCTCGGCGTCTTTGGATATGAAGGCGATACTGCGGCGAATCAGTTCGTGCAAATCCGCAATTTCGTACTTAGGTTGCCGGTGGCGGACAAATCCCGATAAGGTTGACAACAACTGCCGCATCTCATTGATTCGTTCAATCGTGGTCTCAAGGGCCTCTTCAGCTTCGCGGTTGGAGAGGCTGGTAAGACTGTCACGTACAAAGTTCAGATTGTAGGTGATGCTGGTGAGAGGGTTGGCCAACTCGTGAGCAATGCTGGCCGCCAGTTGGCTCATGCCCGCGACCTTTTCCGCCTGGACGAACTGCTGCTCCAGAATGACTCGGTCTGTGACGTTCTCAAAGAGCAGCAACTTGGCCTCGCCGGTACGCTTAGTTATGGTGGCAGCGTTAGACTTCTTCTTCCATTGAGCTTCGGCACCCAGGCGCACAGCGGTGATTTTCAGGGTCATAGCCGTACGTCCGGCGCGAGAAGGCACCTCAAGTTCCAGGACTTTGCTTCGGGACTCGCCACAGTCCAGCAAAAACTTACCTAATTTCGAATGGGGGACAACCGACAGGACTGGCCGTCCGATCAGTTTCTCTGCAGGGATTCCAAACGTCTCCGAAATGTTGTCGTTGGCCAGCATAACGCGCAGTTCCCCGTCTAAAAGAACCGCGGGCAGCGGCAGCCATTCGAATATTGCCCGATATACTGAGCTTTCGAGGTCCGAGTCAAATACCCTTCGCGTTGCTGCATGGGATGGCAAGTGACTAGTCTTTCTTAGGGGGCCCTGAAAGCGAATCTGATGCCACACTCAGAACCAGAGTTGCCACTTTCGCGCCAAGGCGCGTCAGCCGTGTTTCTTTGTCATTGCATCACAGACCTGCTGAAAGTGGCGTCTCGTAATCTGGAACCCAGGTACAATCTGGTTCTCCTCTTGGGCAACAGACTCGCGAAGCGCCGTCATGGCCGCCTCACGCGAAAGTTGCTCCAGCTCCGCGCCGCTGAAGCCTTCTGTCTGCCGGGCGATTTGCTCCAGTTGTACATCGCTGGCCAACGGCCGCGTACGATTGTGCACCTCAAGGATCGCGACCCGGTCTTCATGGTTGGGCAGGCCCAACTCCACGATGCGGTCAAATCTACCCGGACGTAGCAAGGCAGAATCAATCATATCTAGGCGATTTGTGGCCGCCAGCACTAGGACGCCTCCAAGCTCCTCGATGCCATCCATCTCGACCAGGATCTGGGTAACAATGCGTTCAGAGGCGTTCCCATCGCTTGATCCGCCGCGCCTGGGAGCGAGAGCGTCGAACTCATCAAAAAAAATGACACAAGGAGCGGCCTGCCGGGCCTTGCGGAAGATCTCCCGAATACCGCGCTCACTCTCGCCAACATATTTGGAAATCAACCCAGGGCCTTTAATGGAGATGAAGTTAAGCCCTCCCTGCCGGGCTACCGCCTTGGCCAGCAATGTTTTGCCGGCGCCAGGAGGTCCCTGCAGCAGGATTCCTTTGGGCGGACGTACCTGCGCGGCCTGAAACAATTCGGGAAAACGCGACGGCCATTCGATGATCTCGCGCAGCTCTTGCTTGACGTTGGACAGTCCGCCGATGTCATCCCATCCAATCTCAGGCACTTCAACCATTACTTCTCTGAGTGCCGACGGCTCAACTTCCTTGAGAGCGGCGTAGAAGTCACTCATCGAGACATACAGATCAAGCAATTGCTCGTAAGGCAGTGGCGCAGCGTCAAGATCAACCTTGGGCAGCACACGCCGGAGCGCAGCCATAGCTGCTTCGCGGCAGAGAGCGGCGACGTCAGCTCCAGTGAAGCCATGGGTGGTTTCAGCCAGACGGGGAATATCCACATCAGCCGCCAAGGGCATGCCTCTGGTATGAATTTCAAAGACTTCGCGGCGGCCTGCGACATCAGGAATGCCAATAACAATTTCCCTGTCAAATCTCCCTGGACGCCGCAGCGCCGCATCCAGCGAGTTGGGAAGGTTAGTAGCCGCAATCACAATGATCTGGCCGCGCGCTTCCAGGCCATCCATCAATGCAAGTAGTTGGGCTACTACTCTTTTTTCTACTTCGCCGGTTGCATGTTCGCGCTTGGAGGCAATCGAATCAATCTCATCGAGAAAAATAATCGCCGGAGCCTCTTTCCTGGCCTGTTCGAACAGTTGCCGCAGTTTGGCCTCGCTCTCGCCGTAATACTTGGTGATCACCTCAGGTCCGCTGATGGAAAGAAACATAGCGTCAGTTTCGCTGGCTACGGCGCGGGCCAGCAAGGTCTTGCCGCATCCGGGTGGACCGTAGAGAAGCACGCCCTTGGGAGGATCAATGCCGAGCCGTGCAAAAACCGCTGGATGACGTAGAGGCAACTCGATCATCTCGCGCACACGACGGATGGCGGAGCCCAGACCGCCAATATCTTCATAAGAAATGCGGCCTGGCGAGGCATTGACGCCGGGAAGCTCAATGCGGATCGAGGTATCCGGCCGGATCAGGACGATGCCATTGGGCACGGTTTCTGTGACACGGAACTCCTGAAAGCGCGAGCCGAACAGCGTGACACGCACACGGTCGCCGGTGTTCACAGGTAGATCGGCCAGGAACTTGCCTACATATTCGCCCGTGGCCTGTCTCAACACGTGTGTGCCCTCTGGAACCAGCACGATGCGTTGTGCGGGCACAGCCTCGACTACGGTCAGCGTTACCTTTTCTCCTATTACGGTCCCAGCATTGCTGCGCGTCAATCCATCGATCTGCACCGCCTGGCTGCCTCGGGCTTCACGAAAGGCGGGCATTACCCTGGCCGCCGTGGTCTTCTTTCCTGTGATCTGGAGAATGCTGCCCACACTGGCTGATAGACGATGGATATCCGCAGGATCGAGCCGGGCCAATCCACGGCCGACATCAGGCAGCCGGCTTTCGGCAACTTTGAGCGGCACACTGGCTACAGTCGTGGAGCTGGCCATGACGGCGATCCTCCTTGACCTTAGATCTTGGGGTGCATCCTC
>QIAW01000047.1:0-1225 GCA_003225655.1 Acidobacteriota bacterium | reverse complement strand
TTCCGGGGCCTGGGAACATTGCTGCAGACGGCGGCTCAACTGGCGGATATGACAGACGAGGCCACAGAACTGCGCCGCATAGGTTCACTGGGAACCGGCGGAACTCGCGCAGTCTACGGAGTCTCTGTACGAGTGGGGCCCGCAGGCAAGCCGCGGATCGAAAAGTTCGGCAACCTGCGGCAAAAGCCCGGCGAAAAACCAAGTATCGATGAATTTCGCGAGCCCATTACTGACCTGCTCGACGAAGGCGACCATTTTCTGATCGTCGCGGAGCTGCCGGGTATGGATGAATCTGCCGTGCAATGGAAATTCAGCGGGCAAACGGTAGTCATCGCCGCTCAGTGCGGCGGGAGAAAATACCGCAAAGTGTTGTCGCTGCCCTCCAGCGTCAGCAATCAAGGTGCGATTTCCAATTACAAGAATGGAATTCTGGAGCTGCGACTTTGCAAACAAAATTCACATTGACTGGTGAAACCTGTGTGTATCTCTACGGTATCGTTGCCTCACGTTCGCTTGGTCCGCAGGGGCTTGAGGATATGCTTCATGGAATTGAAGACGCCTCCGGAATGTTCTTGATCGAAGCCGGCAACCTCGCCTGTGTAGCAGTCTGCGTACAGAGTTCTGAGTATCGCGACCGGTTGCGGGAAGACGCCTCGAATCAACTTGCGTGGCTTGGACCGCGGGCGCTGCGGCATCATGAGATTCTGCGAAATCTTCATGAGATCACGACTGTCGTGCCCTTCAAGTTCGGCACGCTGTGCGAATCGACAGGCGAGGTGCAGCACATCTTGCAGCAGTTGCAGGAGCCGTTCACCCGTCTGCTAAAGCATTTTGAAGGGCGCGAAGAGTGGGCCGTGCGGGTCTTCGTTGATGAAAGCGCCACGATGCGGCACTTGGAGGAAACTAATTCCCAACTCATCGGCTTGCGTGTGTCTGGGCCTGATTCGTCGCCGGGAGAAGCCTATTTTCTGCAGAAGAGAAGACAGAAACTCGCCGCCGACCTGGTGAACGAACTTATTTTCTCGCTGGGCGAAGGCATAGAACAGCGGCTAGTGAAATCGGCGGTGCAGATTGTGAGGAACACCGCGGCAGCAAACGAGTGCGACAGATCCAAGGTCGCTGCGCTCAGCGCCGCCGTATTACTGGAGAAGAGCAGATTCGAAGCACTGGAAGCCATTCTTGAACAACTTGAGTCGGAGTACGCATGCTATCTTCTGTCTGCGGA
>QIAW01000383.1 GCA_003225655.1 Acidobacteriota bacterium | reverse complement strand
ACGGCGGCGGCATTTCCCGTACAGAGTGCGTTCAATTCAGTGACCGCGTCATCTATCAGTTGCACGCTGCCACAAAGAGTGTCAGCGGGTGATCTATTGGTGGCTGTGTTGCGCTGGCCGAATGACACTTCGGTGAGCATGTCGGCGTCTGACAATGTCAACGGCGCTTGGCTGCCTGCCGGTTCTCAAGCCTCCGAAACCGTCGGCCCACATTCTTCGCAGCTGTTTTATCTCGCGAATACTTCGGCAGGCGCAGTCACGGTAACGGCTACGCTCTCAAATGGTGCAGCAGAAGCGCTATATGTCGAATGCACCGAACTCACCGGGATCGCCAGCGCCAACGTACTCGACGGCTCTCCATCCACGGCAGCTACGAGCGGAGCTTCGACAGCCACGAGTCTGGCCGTGGGTCCAGTCAGCACAACCAACAACAATGACGTGCTCGTGCTAGGCTGCGCCACCGACTTGGGTGTCAAGTTTGTGCCTGATACCGGATTCATCAACTTGCAAATGCAGAGTCGCGAAGCGCTGGAATTCGCCAGCGTCACCGCTTCGGCCAGTTATTCGCAGGCCTGTAAGAGTGGTTCCGCCCATTACACCGGCAACTTGGCGGCGTTCAGACAAGCACATTAGATGCAATCAGTTGTTGGCTGCTCTAATGGTCGGTGAAGTTGAATATCTGGTAACCCGGCCCTGAGTTGACCAGCCGGAAAAACTTCGAGTAGCTCCGCATGAGGATTGCCAGCCGGTCGCTTTCCCTGGGAAGGTAAAGAGAATCGGCCCCCGTCCGGGTAAGCACGATCAAGTCTTTCACGCCGTACAGGCGCATTGTGCCCACGATCAACCTGGCGTCGGTCGTGACTGGAAACGGGATCACACGACGACCGGAAACTCTATAAACAATTACATCCTGCCCAGCCATAAGGACTTCTGAGACTGGCGTATGCTCCTCCACCCATTTCGCAGCGCTGACCGAAGGGTAGTGCAGATAGGTGGAAGGGTCGGGTGAGAGATTTCTGATGCCGATACGCAGCTGAAGCGTAATGCCGACAATCACCAGAATGAAAACGCAAGTACCTGCACCGAGCCGGATCCAGCGCAAGCCTGAGCTGCCCACCAGTCCTCTTGTCCAGGTCAGAGGCGCATTTCGTGCATCCGCGAAGGCCATGAAACCAGATATCGCTGCCACAATGACAAAGAAGGCCACCGAAGACTTCTCTTGCAGGCTGCTTGGCCTATGATGAGCGAACGTCAGCCAAGCGGAAACGACTGAGAGAATCACTGAGCTTGCAAATGCGACGATCATGCTCGGCTGCCATCGCTCCCGAGCTATTTTCATCAATGATCGGGCGCCACGAGAAAAATACAAAAAGACCAGCGGGAATACCGGCAGCACAAATCGTGGCCCGCTATCCCAGGGCCACAGGAAATACAGCCCCGCATAACAGGCAAAGTAGCCTTCGACAAAATCGCCATTGCCTCCACGTACAGAAGCCCACCAGCCGAGCAATACAAGTAAGAGAGGCAGAAAGACCGCGGGTGAATACCACATCGGTTCGATCCATGATGTATGAAGCGATAATGCGGTGAAATCCGCGGACTGGATCACCACGTTATTCGCACCGCGAATCGCGAGATCGGAGGCGGAGGCCTGGCCCAGCTCCGGCTGGCGAGGATCTTTCATCTTGAATTGGCTCACGTAATCGTTGTACTTGCCTGGCAGGTGGTAGACTTCTACCTTTTTAGTCCACTGCATCCACGCCAACTGCGCTCCCAGCGCCAAAACTAGAGCGGGCGCGAACGCCAGGAAACGGCGTGACGCCTTGGGCTTTTTTCCGAGCTGCGCCCAGCCGAGCCATAACATCATTCCCAATGGGAGTGCGATGCCAGCAGTGCGAACCATGACGGCGCCAAGCGTGCAAATTGCCAAAACCGCAGACCAGGAAATGCGAGATTTTGTGGATGGCGCTTCTTCGACCTTTGTCGCCACCAGCAGCGTCGCCATGCTCAGGGCAAAGTAAGGCAATTCCGACAAGACGCCCTTTGTGGCGATCTCAAAAAAGTAAGGCGAGGTTCCGAGCAGCAGACACACTGCCGCTGGAACTAGGGATCCCGGCGGTTCGCGTTTCCGCAGAAGCAGATAGGCGAGAAATAGGCCGAAAACACCGAGCGACGCCACCACGCGTACGTCCGCATCATAGGTGCCACCGAACAACAGCGACGTCGCGCCCAAGATTATCGGAAGCCCCGGCGGATGTTCGGTATGCAACTTGAAATTGAATTCGTAGCGTCCAGTCGTGATCAGAGAATGGGCCAGGCCGATATAACAAGAACTATCTTCCTGGTAGCTTTCCACCCGCTGATAAAGGCCGATTTGCATCGCCCAAACGACCAGGAGAAAAACAAACACCACCAGGTCAATTCTCCGCACCGGCCCGAACAGCTTTGTTAGAGATGACGGAGAAGCCATCGCGACGCCAGCCGAGGGAACCGGCGAGGGTTCATTGCTCAGAAGAGCGGGCCTTTTTTCCATAGGCAAACATAGGTGACTGCGTAGAACTGCAAAACCGTACCCTCCCTAGTCCTCGACTACGTGAGTTTCAAAAATCTTGCGGAATTCCTGCCACTGCGTCCAATCAAAGGCGCCGCCGGAATTCAGGCACTTTGCCGCCGCATAAGCCATGTAGAGAGCATGATGTGTATTGTCATGGGCGAAAAGGCCTTGGCGGCCGAAAGTCAGCAGACCCTGTATTTCGCCCAGCCACCGATCTACGACTTCGAAATTGGTTTCGTACCCCGCGCGATAGATGGGATACGCCT
>QIAW01000382.1 GCA_003225655.1 Acidobacteriota bacterium | reverse complement strand
AAGCCCTTGAGACCAGGATCCACACCCCCCAAGACATCCTCAATGCCACGGGCATTCCCAGCGTATCCGTGCTGCCTGTGATCGGCGAATACGATACCCCGGATCCAGCCCTGAGCGCAGCCTTCGCGCACCATTTGAAAGCAGGAAAAAATGATCACGGTTCCGTTTCTAAGTTCCTGCTGGATAATCCGGGTTCGGCCGAAGCGGAGGCACTCCGTGGTTTGTACACGACAGTGATGCTCTCCCAGGGCGGAAGGCCCCCGCAAGTGATGCTAGTGGTTTCCGGGTCCCCAGGCGAAGGCAAGACTACCATTGCTTCAAACCTGGCGATCGCGCTCGCAATGCGCGGACCAACCTGCCTGGTCGATGCGGATCTGCGCAAAGGGGGCGTCTCGCGAACCTTTGGACTGAATCCGTGTAGCGGTCTTGCAACGGTGCTGTCCGGTTCGGCAGAGATTCCGGACGTGGTTACACCAGTGCCGGAAGTGCCGAACTTGAGCGTTGTGCCCGCCGGGAGAGCTGATCGAAACCCGGGCGAGCTGATGTCCGGTGCCCTGCGTGAGCGGTTCGAGTTTGTTGTATTCGACTCGCCGCCAATCCTCGCCTATGCGGACGGAAGAGTGTTGTCCACGCTAGTAGATGGCCTGATTTTTGTGGGCCGGTACGGGGCGACCACGCGCGCTGCGATTGCAAAGTGTATGGAGATGCTGTCGGCGATCCATGCGGCTCTCATCCTCGAGGTCGTGTTGAACGGCACCAGTGCGACTGCCGATTCGGCATATTATGGCCAGGGCTATTGATTTCGTGGGGTTTCTCTTGGACCCAATCCATTTTCCCGGGTGCGGAGAATGGAATGCTGCCCCCAATTGAGTGGAAGTGGTGTGTTCCTGCTGGGCTTCTGGAGGCTTGATCATCCCCTTGCCAATTCGCAGTTACTGCCCGTTGGAACTTGTTCACTGGTCTTAACGACGTCCAGCGCCCCTATACCAAGTCGTAAGCTAGCCTCTATCTAGGTCATCAGCAGCGCTCCAGTAAAGGGCATCAAGATGAAGCTTACTAGAATCCGACCGATCTCCACCGAGGTGGGTCTGGGTCTTTCTGGCATTGCTGCCGCGATTCTCGTCAGCATCGCCATCGTACGACAGAGCTTCCTTGTTCTGGCGGCGGTTACCGCCGTGGGGTTTGCCATCCTATTTCCGGTCGAAGTGTCGCTTGGAGTGTTCGCGATTCTCATACCTTTCGATCAAGTCCTAGTGCTTGGCAACACCGACATTACCATCACTTGGATTGCTGGTGCGTTTGCAGGAGCTACCTTGATACTCTACGGTCTGGTGAGCGGACGCTTCAAAGCACCCACGCGTGCCGGACTGATCTGGGGTCTGTTTGTGCTGTGGACTGTTGCCAGTCTTGTTTGGGCAATCGATCCAGCTACTAGTCTGAAACGACTCCCTACCGTGGTCGCTTTGTTCGGAGTTTATATCGTTGCGGCAAATTTCCGGGTGACAAGACAGGAGCTTTCGCGGATTCTCCTGCTGACTGTTGCGGGGGGAGCAGCAGCTGCCTCGGTCATTATCTTCCAGTTTGCCCATCATCTCAGCTTTGAGGGCCGGGCATCACTCGTAGTCGGTAACGTGGAGGCGAACCCGAACGAGCTCGCAGGCAGTCTTCTACTTCCGTTTTCGTTGGCGCTCTGTGGTGTTTTGTCGGGAGGCAGCCGTATCAAAAGAGGGGTGCTGCTGGCCGCACTTGCTTTAATAACGATTTCGATACTTCTTACAATGTCCCGAGGCTCGCTTGTTGCACTGGCTGTAACCCTGTTGGTATGCCTGTTCGGGTTTGGTGTGCGCAGACGACTATTGGTGCCGATTCTGGTCCTTGCTATCCCTCTGCTCTTCTTGCCAAGCCTTTTCTATCAACGTCTGGAGGAAGCTTCCACCGGTCGGGGTACAGGAAGATATGACATTTGGTTGGCTGGTTTGCAGATTGTCAAGAGTTACCCTGTCATTGGGGTGGGCTTGGCAAACTTTCCGGTCGCTTACCGAAACTTCGCTGGTTACGCGCACATATTTCCCTCCCATGGATACATGCGCGAGGCGCATGATGCCTATTTGCAGGTCTGTGGCGAGACGGGCGTAATTGGCCTTGTTCTTTTCATAGCTGCCATTTGGGCACAGATGAAGGAAGTGCGTTTTGCTCCATCGAGTCGCGATTCGTACGGTTACTCCGCGATTGCACTGCAGGCCGCTTGTTGGGGCCAACTTGTTGCGGCATTGTCTGGGAACATACAGTGGAATAAATCTTTCTGGTTCATCTTCATTTTGCTCGCTTTGGTCGCTCAAGGACAACATGAATCGGAAGCGAACAAGTTAGCGTTTGCTTATGATCTGCCGTGTGAAACCGCATAATCGGCATCTGTAGATCTGACAAAACCTGAAGGCACGTGATGTCCTCTCCGCCTAAATCCCGTCCCTCGAGAGTCCTCTTCGCGCTCCCCTCTTTGGTTTTGGGGGGATCAGAACGCGTCATACTGAATTTGCTGCGTCACATTGACGCAGAGCGGTTCGAGCCACATGTGGCGGTGCTCGAAAAAGGCGGAGTGTGGCTCGAAAATGTGCCACCGCACGTACACGTTCACGAACTGGGAGTCTGGCGTGCACGACATGCGGTTGTGCCTTTGGCTATACTTTGCTGGAAGATAAAACCGCAGGCAGTTCTGTCCACGTCCGCGCATCTGAATAGTGCTTTAGTTGCTGCCCGCCCCTTGCTTCCAAGGGGCACCCGCCTGCTTGCGCGCGAAGGAGCAGATCTTACTTCCGCTCATGCTACTTTCGGTCGCTTCCGAATGCTCGTTTATAAACATGTATACAGGCGAGCCGACCTGGTCATTTGCCAATCGGATCACATGAAGAAGAACCTGATTCACGAATTTGGACTTGCGCGAAGCAATGTTGTGCGGATCTATAATCCCGTGGATATCAATTCCATCGGAGTGTTGGCAAGCTCGGAACCCCGGCCCGTTTCCGACCCTGGCCCGAATCTGATTGCGGTAGGACGCTTTTCTCATGAGAAGGGTTTCGATCTGCTCTTGAGAGCGATGCCTCACGTTCGCCAAGCTGTGCCCACTGCGGTAGTGACATTAGTGGGAGAGGGGCCAGATTTACCCCTGTTGCAAGCCCTACAACGGGAGCTAGGTCTGGAGTCGTGCGTGCGGTTTGTAGGAGTTCGACGCAACCCTTATCCCTTCCTCAAGCATGCCGATCTGGCGGTCCTGCCATCCAGG
>QIAW01000381.1:11031-16745 GCA_003225655.1 Acidobacteriota bacterium | reverse complement strand
CTCCGCGGCCAAAGAGCGAATTGACGATGTCGTCAATCAGGTGCACCCCCGCCAGCGCCGGAATATAAAAACACAGGTACATCACCTGAATAAGCAGGAACAAAAACCGCGGCACATTGCGATGCGGACGGGGCAGCTCGTGCGCGTCCGGGATTGTCTCGCCCCTCTTTATGCCGGCTGCAGTATTGACCACGGTGGTGTTTTGAGTTGCTTCGTTTTTCTGCGTTGCCGTTTGTCTTGATGTTTCCGGCACCGTAGCCAATGGGGAGGCCTGCAGCCCTCCGTGATTTGAGTCCTGGTTATTGGAGGGTTGGTTCTGGTTCGCCGCAATCGCGGGCTCCTCCGCCGTCACTGCAGCGATGAAACGATAGCCGCGCCGGGGAAGCGTCTCGATAAAACGGGGCGCGCTGGAGGAATCGCCCAACGTTTCCCGCAACTTGTTGATGGCTGTGTTCAGGCTGTGATCGAAGTCAACGAAGGTGTCTGCCGGCCACAGCTTCTGCCGCAGCTCCTCGCGCGTCACTAGCTCTCCTGGCTTCTCCAGCAGCATGGCTAACACCTGGAAGGGCTGCTCTTGCAGCCGCATGCGGTTGCCGTGCTGGCGCAGCTCTCCGGTGCGCAGGTTGACTTCATAGACTCCGAAGCGCGCAACCGCTGGTTTGGAGAGTCTGGGGTCGGGTCGTTCTTCCGGCATGTTTGAAATTTAACCACAAAGGGGTTTAACCACAAAGAACACGGAGGATCGCACAGGACACAAAGTAAAGACGTTCCAAAGATTCTTCGAGATATTTCTTTGAACGAAAGCTGTGTGGTAGGGCGAGACGTGCGTGGGCAGGATGCCCACACGACAGCCGGCGAGACGCCGGCGCTACTACCCTGAGCTTGGAGCTGTCTTTTCGCACCCCCGCGGTAAACGCAACATCTTGTGGTGGCCGCCATTCTGAGCGCAAGTCATCGCGCTTTTCTGATCCGACTGCACCACTTTAGGGCAGTATCTCCGGTTTCAGCATCCTACCTACAAAAAAGTTGTTGACAGGCAACCATTTAGGCGTAGGATGTGGTCAAAAGTGGTAGAAAGTGGATAGCTATCCATTTTCCTGATGTTGACGTGGTCGCGAGTGGAAAAGCTGTTAAAAATGTGCAAAACACCAGCATCCGGCGCCCAAACACCAGTAAAAACCGAAATAGCTGCCTTTTTTGCCATTGAACTCAGTATAAGGGCCGCAATTGTAGCGGCCTATAAGAGGTTAGGTACCCCCGTAAATCGGGAAAAGCAATATGTTTCGCGGCAATCATCCAGCGCGGGTCGACGAAAAGGGACGGCTCAAGGTCCCGGCGGAATTCAAGCGTCTGATCGACGAGCGCTATGGCACGGAGTTTTACATCACCAGCCGCGACGGCAAAGTTGCGGAGATTTATCCAGTGGAAGAGTGGCGCCGAATCGAGGAGAAGCTGGCCAAGCTGTCCAACTTCAATCCTTCGAAAAAGAGATTTCTGAACAAAGTGAACTATTACGGCCAGATGGTGGAAATGGATGCGCAGGGGCGGGTGCTGATGCCGCAGATTCTGCGCGAATCCGCCGCAATCAAGGGCGACGTGGCCGTGTACGGAAATTTGACGTACCTGGAAGTTCGCAGCATGGAAGTCTCGAAGCAACTGGCTGAGGAACAGTTCACGGCAGAGGATGAAAAGACACTCGACGAGCTGGGCATCTAGTGACAGACGAAGAAGATTCGGGTTCGGAATCAGTCCCTCAGGGGATAGAACACGGCCGCAGCGAGTTTGGCCATGTTTCAGTTCTTTTAAAAGAAGCGATCGATTTTCTTGCAATCCGGCGCGGCGGCACTTATGTGGACGCCACCCTGGGAGCGGGCGGCCATGGCTACGAAATCGCAAGGCGCCTCGGCCCCGAGGGTCATTTGATTGGCCTCGATAAGGACCCGCACGCGCTGGAGATAGCACGGCAGCGGCTGGCGAACCCGCCGGCTGCGCTCAAGCAAGACTGGCCCCGCATCACCCTGCTGCATACGAGCTTTGGGGAGGCGGGCAGGCTGCTTCCTCCAGATTCGGTGGATGGCATGCTGGCCGATCTTGGCTTGAGTTCCCTGCAGCTCACGGATGCCGCGCGTGGATTCAGTTTTCAGGCGGATGGGCCGCTCGACATGCGTATGGACCCGCACAGCGAGCGCACCGCCGATCAAGTGGTAAACCACATGGACGAAAAAGAGCTCGCCCATGTGATTTACGAATTCGGTGAGGAAAGGAGGTCGCGGAGAATCGCCAGAGCCATTGTCCGGGCGCGGCCGATAACAACTACCGCTCATCTTGTAAAAGTTCTATCGGCTGCGCTCCGGCCAATGAAACACGAGCGCATTCATCCCGCGACACGGACCTTCCAGGCAATCCGAATCTTCGTAAACCGCGAACTCGAGGACCTGGAGGCGCTGATGCAATCAGCGCCTCAGCTTCTCGGCAAGGGAGGCAGGCTGGCCGTCATCAGCTTCCACTCCCTGGAAGACAGGATCGTAAAAGATGCCCTGCGGGCCGGTGCAAGCCAGGGCCTTTACCGCGTTCTAACTAAGAAGCCGGTCACGGCCCAATCGGAGGAAATCGAGCGCAACCCGCGCAGCCGCAGCGCCAAGTTGCGGGCCGCGGAAAAGATTTAGGTAGAACGTAGCTATCAGAGACGTAGCAAAGCTACGTCTCTACGGCAAAAAAGTTCGGGACGGCATCGCCTTCCAAGATTTTAGGGCGAAAATGCAGTTCCTCAGAAAGTTCCAACCTCATTCGGTGCCGTCCCGAAGAGGTTTTCTGAGGTGATAAAGGTGAATCGTAGGACCCATCAAGACGTAGCGAGCTACGTCTCTACGAGAGATGTGAAATGGGAGTGCATATGTATACAGGCACAATGATTGAAGAACTCATGCAGTGCGTGCAGCGTGTGGAGCAGAAGGCGCAGCCCGGCGGTCATATCGAGATCGCGTTAAAAAAGGCCGTGCTCAATGCCGCGGGCTACTCCACGTATATCTATGAAGCGGTGCAGACCCAGCATATGGCGGTGGCGTAATGGCGGCTCGTGCAATGACATTTCCCGTTCGGCGACAGGCCCTTACCGGCCTGTGGATGCCCGCCGCAAGCGTGGCACGGCGCAGCTCTTTTTGGAGCGGCACGCCCGAGTTCTACTTCGCCAAAGAGATTGACAACTCCCGTCTGGTCAAAGTTGCCGACCGCAAGCGCAACCGCGAGATGGCCATGCTGGCCGCTGTCATGAGCGTCTTCTTTCTCCTGGTCATGACGTATGCCTGGCAGCACTTCAGCTCGGTGGAATACGGCTACCAGATTGAAACCCTCAAGACACAGCGGGATAACTTGAGCGAACTGAATAAGGCGCTGCATCTGGAGCAGGCTTCCTTGCGCGATCCCGAGCGTATTGACATGCTAGCCCGGCGCATGGGGTTGAGTTCGCCCCAAGCAGGCCAGATGACGCAGCTTGATCCTGCGGCTAATGATGGCGGCGCACCCGCGATCGCCCAGGCTTCTGAGATTGCTGTCGTCACATTGACCCGGTAGCTGGGATCAGGGTTATAAGGTCTTCCAGCCAAACTTCAACCAAAGTGGACGGCTGGTCGTAACAGAGTTGGCGAACGCGCAAACTGCGTGTTCGCCAGTTCGTGTTTTGAATTAACGGCTTCGTAGAGACGTAGCTTGCTACGTCTTTGCTGTCCGGTTTGCCTAAGTGCTCGCGGCCAGAGGATAGCGGCAACCTCGAATGTTGTACAGGCACAGCCGGGGACGGCTGTGCCACACGAGACTCGATGCCGGCAAGCGTATTTGAAAACTTAAATGGCAGTAAAAGCTAATTCTCTCAGCCCGCTGCAACGGCTCCTCATCTTCGCCGGCATTCTTGTTCTATGGCTGCTCGTCATCTGTGGCCGCCTGGTTTATCTGCAGATTTTCTCTTATGGAGATTTTGTCCAGCGCGCCGCACGCCAGCAGCAGCGCACCATTGATGTAGCCCCCAGCCGCGGCATCATCTACGACCGCAATGGACACGAGCTGGCCATGTCGATTGAGGTGGATTCCATTTACGCGGTGCCCAGTGAAGTCCCTGACCAGGCGACGACCGCTTCCCTCTTGGGCAGGATTCTTCAGGAAGATCCGCATGAGCTTCTGGCGCGCATGAAGTCTTCGCATAGCTTCGCTTGGATTGCGCGTAAAGTGGACGCTTCCACCAGCGACCGTATTCGCGCTTTGAACTTGAAGGGCATCAATTTCCAGAAGGAATCGAAGCGCTACTATCCTAAGCGCGAGCTGGCGGCACAGACTCTGGGCTACGTCGGCTTGGATGATGAGGGCTTGGGCGGCCTGGAGCGGAGCTTCGACTCGCGCCTGCGCGGCAAGCCGGGCAAGATGCTCATCTCCATGGACGCGCGCCGCAAGTGGCTTGGCCGCGTCGAGCGCCGGCCCGAGAGTGGTGAAAACCTGGTGCTCACCATCGACGAAAAGATCCAATATCTGGCTGAGCGCGAGCTGAATGCGGCCATGAAGCAGACACACGCCCTTGCCGGCACCGTGATCGTGCAGAATCCACGCACCGGCGAGATTCTGGCGCTGGCCAACTATCCGACATTCAATGCCAATGCCTTCAGCAAGAGTGACGCTCAGGCGCTCAAGAACCGCGCCGTCAGCGACGTATACGAGCCCGGCTCCACTTTCAAGGTTGTCACCCTGGCGGCGGCGCTGGAAGAAAAGCTCACCACGCCGGAAGAGATCTTTGATTGCGAGAACGGTTCGATCATGATTAACAATCTGCGCATCCACGATCACAAGCCGTTCGGCGCGCTGAGCGTGTCGCAAATTCTCGCCCTGTCCAGCGATGTGGGCGCGATCAAGGTTGCTCTGCGGTTGGGCGATGAGCGCTTTGACCAGTACATCCGCGCCTTCGGTTTTGGACGCCCTACAGGCATCGAGTTGCCCGGCGAGACCCGCGGCCTCACCAAGCCGGTGAACCGATGGTCCAAAGTCTCCATTGGGGCAATCTCGATGGGACAGGAGATTGGCGTCTCGGCCCTGCAACTGGTCTCTATGATTTCGACCATCGCTAATGATGGCGTCTATACTGCTCCCCGGTTGGTCGCTGGGGCTCTAGAGCCGGGTAAGACTGCAGAAGGCGGCCCGCAGAAAGTGGTATTTCATCCCGGCCAGCAGCACCGGGTGATTTCCACTCTTACTGCCGCGGAGATGAAGAGGATGCTCGAAGGCGTCGTGCTCTACGGAACCGGCAAGCGCGCCATTCTTGATGGCTACACCTCTGCCGGCAAAACCGGGACAGCACAAAAAATTGACCCCCACAGCGGCACCTATTCACGCACGAATTACATCGCCTCTTTTGCCGGCTTTGCTCCCATCAATAACCCTGCGATTTCCGTGGAAGTGATCCTCGATTCGCCCCAAGGTGAGCACGAGGGCGGAAGCGCCGCCGCACCAGTGTTTGCCCGCGTGGCACAGCAGACACTGGAATATCTGAACGTGCCCCATGATGCGGAAATTAACGAGCGCCGGCGCCAATTGCTGCGCGCCTCAGTCAAGCCCGAAGAAACCAACGACAGCTCGCCCGACCGCCTGGGTGACGCCGCAGCCATTGCCGAGAGCGAACCTGCCAATAGCAGAACCACGACCCTGGCGCAAGATTCAGCTCCGGCAACAAAGCCCGC
>QIAW01000381.1:0-10992 GCA_003225655.1 Acidobacteriota bacterium | reverse complement strand
TCCGCTCATCGCAGCGGTACGGTTATCGTGGATATCGGCGG
Organism: Acidobacteriota bacterium; assembly: GCA_003225655.1. Lineage (GTDB taxonomy): Bacteria > Acidobacteriota > Terriglobia > Terriglobales > Acidobacteriaceae > QIAW01. The sequence goes on along the minus strand of QIAW01000381.1, from coordinate 10,951 downwards.
AAGTACGATTGCCCCTTCCCTGCTGGGCCTACCCGTGCGCAACGCGCTCGAAACGGCGCAGCAGGCGGGAGTTGAAATTGACATCATCGGCAGCGGCGTGGCCCGAGAACAGTTTCCACCGCCAGGCGCGCGTCTGGCTCCAGGAGCGCATGTCTCGGTCAGGTTCTCGCGCTGATTTCGAATTCGCCTTCTCGTTTTTCTTGATTCTTTGTTCTGATTGAGACCACAGAGACACCTTTGCGCCCTTTGTGGTTAAATTTGGGCTTTGTGATTAAATTGGGCCAGGCAATGAACTGTCATGATCTGCTCCAGGGCGTCGAAGTGCTCTCCCGAAGTGGAGAGGCCGCGCTCTTTGAAAAGACCGTGACCGGCGTGCAACTTGATTCCCGCCGCATCGAACAGGGCAATCTGTTCGTCGCCATGAAAGGCGAATCCACCGACGGTAACCGCTACATTGATGCCGCCATCAAGGCCGGTGCTACAGCGGTTGTCTCCGATTCCTCGACCGAACATTCACTGGCCGAACTTCCGCGCGCCAATGTCGCATGGGCCCTCGTTCCCCACGATCGCAGGGCGCTGGCAACCATCAGCGCTAACTTTTATGGACATCCCACCGGGAAGCTCAAAATTACCGGCATTACGGGCACAAATGGGAAGACCACCACGACGTTCCTGCTCTCGCAGGTTCTACGCTTCCTGGGAAGAGGCGACGTTGTACTGATAGGAACGGTTGAGTATCACTTTGCCGGTGAAATTATTCCCGCACCGCACACCACACCGGAGTCGCTGGAGTTGAACCGCATCTTCGCCAAGGCCACCAGCTCCAGGCTGGGAAAGCATGCCGCCAGTGAAGCGGTGATGGAAGTCAGCTCACACGCGCTTCACCAGGAACGCGTCTACGGTATTCCCTTTGATGTGGCGCTGTTCACCAATCTCACCCGCGATCATCTTGATTATCACCGCGGTATGGAAGAGTACTTCGAGGCTAAAAAAATGCTATTCGTCGGATGCGGCACGCCTCCGCCGCGCGTCGCCGTCATTAATACAGATGACGCCTATGGCCGGCAGCTCGCCGAATTTGCCCGTGCGCAGAAATCTGAGGTTCTGACCTACGGTCTGGAAAGCGGCGGCTTTCGTGCGGAAGGTATTCGCACGTCGCCTCAAGGCACTAATTTCAGCCTGCAGACTCCTCAGGGTACGGTGGAAATTCGCTCGCAACTTGTCGGCAAGGTAAACGTCTATAACATGCTCGCCGCCGCCACTGCCGCGATGGCCCGCGGGGGTGAGCTGCAAGCCGTTGCCAAGGCGCTCTCGCAGGCCAAGAGTGCGCCCGGACGCTTTGAGCGCGTGGATTGCGGCCAGCCTTTCTCCGTGGTCGTAGACTACGCTCACACAGACGATGCATTGCGTAATGTCACCGCAGTCGCGCGCGATTTCATGGCTGCGCAGGCAAAGCCCGGCCGTGTGATTACTCTCTTTGGCTGCGGCGGCGACCGCGATCGCAGCAAGCGTCCGCTGATGGGGGCAGCCGCGGGCGAAGGCAGTGATTTTGTGGTGCTGACCTCTGACAATCCGCGCAGCGAAGATCCGCTGGCGATCATTGATGACGCGCTGCCCGGCTTAAAAAAGACCGGGAAGCGCTACGTGATCGAGCCCGACCGGCACAAAGCCATCGCCTTGGCTCTTTCTGAAGCGCAGCCCGGAGACATCGTACTCATCGCCGGCAAAGGTCATGAAAAAACTCAGACTACCCGGGAAGGGGTTTTCCCCTTCGACGACGTGGATGTTGCGCGTTCACTGCTGCAGCACGCGTTGCACGTACCGGGAGTCAGGAACGCGCAATGAAGCTTCCTCTAGAGCGCGTTGCCGAGTTTACCTTCGCCAGCGGCGAGTTTGACCCGCGGGCGGTGGCGCAGGGCTACTCCATCGATTCCCGCACGGTAGCGCCCGGAGAGCTGTTCTTTGCTGTCAAAGGGGACCACCTCGACGGACATGATTACGTAGAATCGGCGCTGCAAAAGGGCGCTGTTAGTGCTGTCGTGGCCCGCAGCCAGCTCACCCGCTTCCCCGTGATCAGCAATTTGCTGGCAGTCGATGACACTCTGATAGCTTTGCAGTCCCTGGCCACCGCCGTGCGCCGTCTGTGGGGCAAAAAATTGATCGCCGTGACCGGCTCGGCGGGAAAGACTACAACCAAAGAACTAATCGCGCACTTGCTCGCTGCCAAGTTCCGCGTGCTTAAGTCAGAGGGCAATCTCAATAACCACTTCGGATTGCCTTTGCAACTGCTGCGTCTCGAAGCGGAACACGACATCGCTGTCATGGAGCTGGGAATGTCGCATGCCGGCGAGATCACGGCGCTGGCGCGCATCGCGCACCCGGAAACTGGCGTTATCACCAATGTCGCGCCTGTGCACCTGGGATTTTTCAGGTCCGTTGCCGATATTGCCCGCGCTAAATATGAGCTGATCGCCGCCCTTCCCATGGGCGGCGCCGCCGTGCTGAATGCCGATGACGCCTACGTCTCCCAGTTCGGGCGCGATTTCCACGGCAAGGTGCTGATGTACGGCATTGAACATCCTGCAGACCTCCGCGCCCAGAATGTTCGCTCGCAGGGCGTCGAGGGTGAATTTTTCGATGTCGTGACCGATACCAGTTGCACGCCGGCGCAACTGCCCCTGCTGGGGAGGCACAATATTTATAACGCGCTGGCGGCGCTCGCGGTCGTCCTGCACGAAGGAGTACCGCTCGGCGATGCCCTCAACGCGCTGGCGGCAGCGGCTCCGGCAGACAAGCGTGGTCAGATAATTCGGGCGAACGGCGTTACCATCATCAACGATTGTTACAATTCCAATCCAAAGGCGCTTGACGCCATGGTGGATGCTCTGGCCCAGCTCCCCGCGGAGCGCCGTATCGTAATTGCCGGAGAGATGCTCGAGTTGGGCGACACCGGCGAAGAGCTGCACCGCGCCTGTGGACGGCACATCGCCGCTAGTAAGATTGATGTTTTGCTGGGCGTCCGCGGGTTGGCGCAGTATATGGTGGAAGAAGCCCGCAAAGCCGGCGTCTCCGCGTATTTTGTTACAGCGCCCGAAGAAGCCGGCGAATGGCTGGCGCGCGAAGCCCGCGAAGGCGACGCGGTGTTGCTCAAAGCTTCACGCGGCGTGAAACTTGAGCGTGCACTGGAAGTGTGGGGAGTAAAGCAAGCTATTAGCTCCTAGCTGCCGGCCGTTCTTGTAGCGCCGGCGTCTCGCCGGCTGTCCTGTGGACATCTTGCCCCACAGGTTAGTTGGCATTTAAAACGAAGGAATCTGACGGAGGAAAATTTTTGCTCTACTGGCTGCTTTACCAAGTTCTACAACCGCATTTTTCTCCGTTCCGTATTTTTCGCTATTTGACCTTCCGCACGGCCTTTGCCAGCCTTACGGCCTTGTTTATGGGACTGATTGTTGGCCCAGCGGTCATCCGCCAGTTGCGCGAATTCCAGATTGGCCAGTACATCCGCGAAGAAGGGCCCAAAGCGCACGCCAAAAAAGCGGGTACTCCCACCATGGGTGGCGTGCTGATTGTGATTGCCATCGTGATTCCTACCATCCTGTGGGCCGATCTCACCAACAAATTCGTCTGGCTGGCGGTTTGTTCCACGCTGGCCTTCGCTGCCATTGGCTTTGCCGATGACTACATTAAGGTAATCCACCGCCGCAATCTGGGGCTGACTGCACGGAACAAATTCGCGCTGCAGATCCTGACCAGCCTGGCCGTCGGTGCAGCCCTGGTTGCGCTGCAGGCGCACAAAGAATACTCCACCCACCTGGTTGTCCCCTTCTTTAAGAACTTCCATCCTGATCTGGTGATTACATCCTGGATAGGCAAGTTCTATTGGCCGCTTGCCTTCGTGCCCTTTGTCGCTTTTCTGGTCATGGTGCTGGTTGGTTCCAGTAATGCCGTCAACCTGACCGATGGTCTGGACGGCCTCGCCATCGGCTGTACCGTGATTGCCGCGGGCGCGCTGACTGTTTTGACCTACGTCAGTTCACATGCCACTTTCGCCACTTATCTGGAATTACCACCCATACCCCAGGTGGCGGAGCTGACCATCTTTTGCGGGGCTATGGTCGGCGCCAGCATCGGCTTTCTCTGGTATAACGCCCATCCCGCCGAGGTTTTCATGGGTGACGTGGGCTCGCTCGCTCTCGGTGGGGCAATCAGCACAGTTGCCGGGATCATCAAACAGGAATTATTGCTACCCTTTATTGGCGGCGTCTTTGTAATTGAAGCGCTTTCCGTGGTGTTGCAGGTGGGCTCCTACAAGCTGCGCAAGAAAAGGATCTTTAAGATGGCGCCGCTGCACCATCATTTTGAGCTGCTGGGCTGGTCGGAGTCCAAGTTCATCACCCGCTTTTGGATCGCGTCGCTTATCTTTGCGCTCTTTGCGCTCACGACCCTGAAGCTGCGTTGATGGAACAACGGTAAAGACGTAGCATGCTACGTCTCTACGAGAAAATGTTTGCGTCTTAGAGTCATGGCAAGCTTTCCACGGGTTCTCGTGGCAGAATGACAAGAGCAGAATGGACCTTCAAGGCAAGCGCGTACTCATTGTCGGGTTAGGCAAGTCAGGAGTCGCCGCCGCGCACTTCCTGCAGGAGCGCGGTGCGCAGGTCACTGTCTCCGATGCATTCCTGAGCTGCTCGACCGCGGCATTGCCGTCGAGACGGGCGGCCACGGCGAGCGCACCTTCCGCGGACAGGATGTGATCGTCGTCAGCCCCGGTGTTCCTTACGATGTCGCTCCACTGGTCCAGGCGCGCAATCAGGGTGTACCCGTAATTGGCGAAGTGGAGCTGGCGGCACGCTTCCTGAAAGGACAAGTCATTGCCATCACCGGCTCCAATGGCAAGACGACGACAACGGCCCTCACCGGTGAAATTCTGGAACACGCCGGACTTGATGTGCACGTGGGTGGCAACATTGGAACCCCGGTCATCTCCATGGTGGCCGAATCATCACCGCAAACCTATAACGTGCTTGAGGTGTCGAGCTTTCAACTGGAGACCATCGAGACCTTTCACGCTCAGATTTCCGTCGTCCTGAATATCACGCCTGATCATCTTGACCGCCATCGCACTCTGGAAGGCTATACCGCGGCCAAGGCGAGGATATTCGAGAACCAGACGGAAAAAGATTTCGCGGTGCTCAACGCCGATGATGCCATCTGCCGCTCATTGGCGGCAAAGACCAGGGCCCAAGTTGTGTGGTTTAGCCGCAAGCCGGAGGCAAACATCGAAAACGGGGCTTTCGTGCGCGGTGGCAAGATTCTCTGGCGACACGAGGTGCAAGAACAAGAGATCATGTCCACAAGCGAGGTTCCTCTGAAGGGCAACCACAATCTGGAAAACGTGCTCGCGGCTGTGGCAGCCGCGGTGCTGGCTGGTTGCCCACCAGCAAAAATCCGGGAGGCGGTCGCGCAATTCAAGGCAGTGGAGCATCGCCTGGAGTTTGTGGCCACGATCGATGGCGTGGAATATTTCAACGATTCCAAGGCCACCAACGTGGACGCTACCATCAAGGCGCTGGAATCTTTCCCCGCCAACATTCACATCATTCTGGGCGGCAAAGACAAGGGTAGCGACTATACCGTGCTGAAAGACTTGCTGCGCGAGCGGGTTAAGCGGGTTTACACCATCGGCGCCGCCGCGGAAAAGATCGAGTCACAGATTGCCGGCGCAGCGCCGCTCGAACGCACTGGAACTTTGGAAGCCGCCCTGCATCGTGCCGCCGAGCTTGCCGAACCCGGAGACGTTGTGGTGCTGGCCCCAGCCTGCGCCAGCTTCGATCAGTTTGAAAACTACGAGCACCGCGGACGCGTCTTCAAGCAGACCGTACAAGCGATGGCCAAACGCAGCGGGGCCGCCTGATGGCCAAACGCATCAGTGTCGACAAAACGCTCTTCACCGTTACCCTGCTGCTGGTATTTGTAGGCTTGGTCATGGTCTTCAGCGCCTCAGCGGTCATGGCACAGGAGCGATTTGGTTCGCCCTACACCTTCCTGATTAAACAGATCATCTGGGCGGTGGCGGGTCTGGTCGCCATGGTTGTGCTGATGAACTTCGACTACCGCCGCTTGAAGCATCCGGCGATCGTATTTTCTCTGTTAGGCGTCACCACCCTGCTGTTGCTTGCTGTCTTTTTTCTTGACCGCTCGCATAACACGCATCGCTGGATCCGCTTTGGCGGATTCTCGCTGCAACCCTCCGAGATAGCCAAGCCGGTGCTGATTCTCTTCCTGGCCTATTTTTTGGAAAACAAACTTAAATCCATGGATGACTGGCGGCACACGCTGCTGCCTGCGGCCATCCCGGTTGCGCTTTTTGCCGGGCTGATTGTCCTGGAGCCTGATTTGGGAACCGCCATCGCCTGTGTCGCTGTCGCGGCCACTATCCTTTACGTTGCGGGCATGCGTCTGCGCTACTTCGGGTATGCAATCGCAGCCTCGCTGTTGCCCTTATATTTGCTGATCTTCCGCGTGCAATGGCGCTATGAGCGCATTCTCGCCTTCCTGAATCCTTATTCCGATCCCCAGGGCCGGGGCTTCCACGTAATTCAGTCGCTGATTGCGGTCGGTACCGGAGGCTTTGCCGGCCAGAAACTCTTCTATCTACCCGAGCCGCAGACCGATTTCGTCTTCGCGGTCCTCTCAGAGGAATTGGGTCTGATCGGTTCGCTGATTGTCGTGGCGCTCTTTGCCGTCTTTCTCTACCGTGGCCTGCGCGTGGCCTTCAGAACGAATGACACCTTCGCACGCTTTCTCGCCCTGGGCGTCACCGCCATGGTGGTCATCCAGGCCATGATGAACATCAGCGTGGTGCTGGCCCTCATGCCGACCAAGGGAATCCCGCTGCCCTTTATCTCGTACGGAGGATCATCAATATTCATAACCCTGGCCAGCGTAGGCGTGCTGCTGAATATCACGCAGCAGACAGACTAAGGCTCGCGTTAAACAAGCTACAATTACCTACCCTAGGAGATGGAAAATGATTCCTGAAAAAGAAGAGGCTAAAAGGCTCATTGAAAGTTTGCCGGAGAATGCTACCTGGGATGACATCATGCACGAGCTCTATGTTAAAAAGAAACTCTCCGAGTCCCTGAAGGCTGCTGACAAAGGAAGAATCGTTCCGCATGAAGAAGTAAAGAAACGCTTTTCTCTTGATGGAGCTATTCTGTAATGTTCCTCAACACTCCTCCACGTCCTCTGCAGTTAATATAAAGTCATGCGCGCAACCCTGGCAGGCGGCGGCACCGGCGGACACGTGATTCCCGCGCTCGCTATTGCCCGCGAACTTCAGCAACGTTATCAGGCCGAGGTGCTCTTTATCGGCACGGCGCGCGGTATTGAGAACCGCCTAGTCCCGGCCGCCGGATTTGAGCTGCGCCTCATTCAGGTTGGCGCGCTCAAGAACGTCAGCCTCGCCACGCGTCTGCGTACGCTCTTCGATCTGCACCGCGCCATTGTTGCCTGCTGGCGTATGCTGGGCAAATTTCGTCCCGATGTGGTCATCGGCGTCGGCGGATATGCCTCTGGCCCCGCCATGCTGGCCGCCTGGCTGCGGCATATCCCTACTCTGGCCTTCGAGCCTAATGTGGTCCCAGGATTCGCCAACCGCGTGGTGGCGCGCCTGGTCTCGGCCGCCGCAGTCCACTTCGAGGAGACCAAAAAATATTTCCGCAACGCGCGGGTGACCGGCGTCCCGGTGCGCAAAGAATTTTTCCTGCAAAACGACGCGGCTGGCCGGACCACGCAAACGCTTCTGGTCTTTGGCGGCAGCCAGGGCGCCAGCGCCATCAATCGCGTGGTACTGGAGTCGCTCACTGGATTGCGCCAGGCGCTGCCCGGCCTGCACATCATCCATCAGACCGGCGAGCGCGACCACAAAGATGCCCAGGCCGCCTATCTGCAGGCAGGTATCTCGGCCGAGGTGCTGTCTTTCATCAATGAGATGCCGCAGGCGTTTGCCCGGGCTGATCTGCTGCTGTGCCGCTCCGGCGCCAGTACCGTGGCTGAAATCACCGCCGCGGGCAAAGCGGCCATTTTTGTGCCCTTCCCGCGCGCTGCGGACGATCACCAGCGCCGCAACGCGGAAAGTCTCTCACGGCAGGGTGCCGCTGTGCTGATTCCCGAATCGGAACTCTCGCAGCAGAAATTAGTCTCTACCGTTGTGGAACTCTTTGCCCATCGCGACCGGCTGCAGCAGATGGAAGCAGCCGTCCGCAAGCTGACGCACCGCTCCGCGGTCGAAGAGATTGCAGATATAGCAGCCCAGTTGGCAAAGATCCCAATAGTGCCGAAATCTCAGGAAGCGATGCGCCACGAAGCATAAGCAGCTACAAAGTTTCGGTTAGCAGTTGGCATTGGCACTCAGCAATCAGCAATCAGCATTCAGCATTCAGCCCCTAAACAGTATGTAAGACCTCCACTCTACCCACCATACTCTTTCATTGGCTGAGTGCTGAGTGCTAAATGCTTTCTCTTCTCCTGGCGAATGCACGCATTACCAAAGCCTTCGCCAACTCAAAAACACTCGCACCTAACCAAAATCTGCTATCGTTTTCTCTGCGGTCACCCATGTTCGCAAAGATACAGCGCATTCATTTTGTCGGCATTGGCGGCATCGGCATGAGCGGCATCGCCGAGGTTCTGCTCACGCTCGGATACAAGGTTTCCGGCTCCGACCTCAAGCTTTCTCCCGTGACCCAGCGTCTGGCGCGGCTGGGCGCAACCATCTTTGAAGGACACCGCGGAGAGAACGCCGAAGGCGCAGAGGTGGTTGTTACCAGCTCCGCCGTCAGCGAACACAACCCTGAAGTTGCAGCCGCGCGCAAGCGGCATGTGCCTGTCATCCAGCGGGCGGAGATGCTGGCCGAGCTGATGCGCCTCAAATACGGCATCGCCATTGCCGGAATGCACGGCAAGACCACAACCACCTCCATGGTCGCTGCTGTGCTCGCCGCCGGAGGGCTTGACCCGACCATCATTGTGGGCGGGCGCGTGGATGCCATTGACTCCAACGCTCGTCTGGGAAAGTCACAGTACCTGGTCGCTGAGGCTGACGAAAGTGACCGCAGCTTTCTCAAGCTCTCACCCATTCTCTCGGTCGTGACCAACATTGACCGCGAACACATGGATTGCTACCGCGACATGCAGGACGTGGAGCAGACCTTTCTCGAGTTCATGGACCGCATACCCTTTTACGGCATGCTGGTGCTTTGCAATGACGACGAGCGCCTGAGCGCCATGCTGCCCAGGATTCGCCGCCGCGTCGTGACCTACGGCGCCCGCGAAGGTTCAGACTTCCAGATCCTGGCCGGCGAAACAGCACACGGGGAGAGACCCATCAGCCACTTCGGCGTGCATTATCGTGGAAAAGCTCTGGGCGATTTTTCTCTGCATGTTCCGGGAGCGCACAATGTTCTCAACGCCACCGCGGCCATCGCCGTAGGGGTTGGTCTGGACATTCGGCCTGAAGACATCCGCGCGGGGCTGGAAAAATTCCGCGGCGTAGACCGCCGCTTTCAGCTCAAGGGCAAAGTCAACGGCATCAGCGTGGTGGATGACTACGGCCACCATCCCACGGAAATTCGCGCCACCCTCGCCGCCGCTCGGCAATGCGGCCACAAGAAAATTCACGTAATCTTCCAACCCCATCGCTACACCCGCACCCAGCAGTTGATGGAAGAATTTGCCGGCGCCTTCGGCGACGCTGACACGCTGCATATCCTCGATATCTATGCCGCCAGCGAGCAGCCCATTGAAGGCATTACCGGCGAGAGCCTGGCGCACACCATCGTGCAGCGCTCCGGGAAACAGGTTTGGTACAGAGCGTCGTTTGCCGAGGCTACTGAGGCCGTGCTGGCCCAGGCCGGTGAGGGCGACATGATTCTCACCCTCGGCGCCGGCAATATTTCTCAACTCGGCCCACAGATTCTGGAAAGATTAGCGGCGGAAACAAAGGCAGCCGCAGAAATAGAACGATCAGGTCATTGAAAATGGCAGAGCAGGCCGCCTTTAACCATGGAATCTAGCAGATGACTGTGCTATTACCGCCCTCATGCGCAAACAACTTCTTCTCATCGCCGCCTTCATTCTGGCTTTAGACCGATTCACTAAATGGCTGGTGATCGCCAAAATTCCGCTCTATCATGAAATTGATATCATCCCTGGAGTTTTCCGCCTCACTCATTTAGAGAACACGGGCGCGGCTTTCAGCATGTTCGCTGATATTTCTGGGCCCTGGCCAAGTCGCTTACTGATATTGCTCTCGCTCGTAGCTCTGGTTGTCATCTCGATTTTTCTCTGGAAAATTGGGGGCACGAGAAACTGGAGCGCGCTCGCGCTCGCGCTCTTTCTCGGCGGTACGCTGGGCAATCTCTGGGATCGGCTGTTTCAGGGCACGGTGACTGATTTTCTCGACTTTTACCTTGGATCGCACCACTGGCCGCCGTTTAATGTTGCGGACAGCGCGATCGTCGTGGCCATGGTGCTGCTTGCTGGACAAGTTCTTCTGGGCAAACATGAAGTCGGGAGCCCGGGCTAATGCTGAAGAATTTTGGAGCTTCTCCGCAGATGTAGCCTGAAACAACTTTGGTTAATTAGGCACCTGTGGAAAATTCCCTTCTGCATTTACTCCAAAAAAAGCTATAGTTGAAGTGAGAATGCCTCGAGACGACGAGTTCTATATTCCCGAGCGCGAGAGCCGCACCCGGCGCCCTGCAGTGGCGGCGCGGGAAGAAGAAGACGTTGATGGTGAACTCGACAGCCGCGTCGTCGATCTCGATAACGATGAAGAATCGCCTTTTCTGCGCGCCCAGAAGCGCATCCCCGTACGCCGCGGAGCTCTTCCTAAAAAAACCGCCAACCGGCTGAAGCAGGTCTCTATCGGACTGCTGCTCGCTGCCTC